>CAYZUZ010000399.1:0-1500 GCA_964481795.1 uncultured Cryomorphaceae bacterium | reverse complement strand
TTTGGTTGAAACTTCTTCAATAGCTTTTTGTGCTTTTTCAGTAATGGGCTGCAAAAGTTGCTGTTGTTGACGTTGTAAATCCTCTTGGTTTTCTTGCATAAAATTTTGGATTTTGCCTTGCATTTCTTGCAATTCTCTGATTCTACGCTGACGAACCAAGTCGGTAAGCTGTTGTGCTTCGCGCTCGTATTTAGATGCTTTTTCTTCCAGTTCTGTTTGCATTTCTACGAGCTCATTTTCAAGGCTTTTTCTCAAGCTTTCAATCTCATTTAATGCGGTGGTATATTCAGGCATGGCTCTTACCAACTCAGCAAAGTCGATGTGGGCTATTTTTTGAGCACTTACATGTGTGGTACCGAATAATAATGCTGCTACAAATAAGGCAGGCTTTACAAATTTGATCATTTTAATCATGTTTAATTTAATTATCTATATCCAAGTTTAGTTATTACATCGTCGCTTATGTCCATTTTTTCGCTCACATAGAGCATGGTGAGGGCATTTGCTTTGTCCAAAATCAAGTCGTATCGCTTGCTGCGAGCCACATCTTGTATGGCATTATACACTTGATCTTGAATAGGCTTCACCAATTCTTTTCTTTTTTTGTACAATTCACCCTCAGGTGCAAAGTATTTGCGCTGCAGGTCGCGCGCTTGTTTTTCTTTTTTGGCTATATTTTCTTCTCGTTCCTTAATCATTTCATCCGTAAGCAATACTTTCTCTGCGTTTAGGGCTTTTTGGAGTGCGCTAAGCTCTGAAAAAATAGCTTCAACTTCTCCGTTCCATTGTGCTGAGAGTTTTTCTACTTCGGCTTGTGCTTGGTTGTATTCAGGTATCTTTTTAAGGATGTACTCTGAATTTACTACACCAATTTTTTGGGCCGTACTGCTGATGCCAAATATTAAGCCAAATATTAAAAACGCTTTTTTTAGTTGCATGTGCCGCAAATTTAATTCAATTAAAATTGTTGTCCTATTATAAAATGCGTTCTCCATCCACTGGGTGTGCCGGGTTGCCCAGGCACAGGGTCAAAGCCATAACCCAAATCCAAGCCCAAGAGTCCAAACATCGGCATAAAAATTCTCAAACCTGTTCCTAAACTCCTTTGTAAATTAAAGGGTCGGTAGGTGTCAAAATTACCAAAGTTATTACCTGCCTCGGCAAAGATAAGTGGCCAAATTTGTGCATTGGGGTTAGGAGAAACCAAAAAGCGTACCTCAGCTGTGTATTTTGAATAAATAACTCCACCTAAATTTCTATTGCCAGGCTCTGGTATGATGCTTTGATTGGGATAACCACGCAAAGCTATGATTTCTCTACCATCTAGTATGAAGTTTTGCAATCCATCGCCACCTAAGAAAAATCTTTCGAACGGAGATAAACCCAGCTGTGCATTGTACTTACCCATAAAGCCAAACTGCGCATTGGTCATCAATACGATGTTTTTATATAACTCTGAGTACCAAGTGGTATTGAATTTCCACTTGTGGTATTCCAACA
>CAYZUZ010000398.1:0-1506 GCA_964481795.1 uncultured Cryomorphaceae bacterium | reverse complement strand
CAAAAGATAGGCAAGGATACCAACTATGTTTTTTTGTATTTTGTGTTAGAGTATCTGCCTATTGGCATGGTTGGTTTGCTCATAGCCGTAATTCTTTCGGCTGCCATGAGCAGCACCGCAGGCGAACTCAATGCATTGGCCGTAACTACTTGTGTAGATTTTGTGCAGCGATTGAGTCGCAAAAACTATTCAGACAAAGCGCTTCTTCGTATTTCAAAGCTAAGCACAGTAGCCTGGGGTGTAGTGGCCATTGCATTTGCTCTTATGGCTAGGTTATTTGACAATCTGATTGAAATGGTCAATATTTTGGGTTCACTATTTTATGGAACCATTTTGGGCGTTTTTCTCGTAGCCTTCTTTGTGAAAAAAGCAAAAGCCCCCGTGGTATTGGGGGCTTCTATATTTGCTCAAGTATTTGTAATTGCCTTGCACTTTGCCAAAGATTATTTTCCTGCTTTACAAGTAGAATACCTTTGGTACAATGCGATTGGAGCTGCTTGGGTAATGCTCATTTCTACTTTATTCAGCTCAAAAAATTAGATTAGGCAAGCTCTTTATTGTAATACCCATCGCACTATTTTTTCTTCGCCATCAGCCTGCACTTTTACCATGTAAATTCCAGCAGCTATTTGTAAATTAATAGAGATACTGCGCTCATTTTCAAAGGTTTTGTTGTAAAGTTTTTGACCTCGTACAGTATAAATTTCTACCTGTGCAGAAGTGAAAATCCTGCCCAAATCAATAGTGAAGCTACCTCCATTGGGATTGGGAAATAATTTGAGCTCTGAAAGCGTATTTTCAGCTATGGAGAAAAACTCGTTGACATCGACAACTTTATCGGAATAGCCACAAGAGTCGTTGGTTTTTACTTGAACCTCAAGAGTTTGCATCCCAACTTGATTCCAAGTTACGCTTACATTGGCATTGTTGGCCGAGCCTACAATATTGCCCCCAGTTACCGTCCATTGGTAGTTTGCACCTGATTTTGAAGGCCCTGTGTACATTTCAGTTTGACCTACTCCTGTTAGTTGTGAGCCAGAAATGGTGTCTAAATTCCAGGTCATAGGCTCATTAATGGTATACATAGAAGTATCCGTACAGCCATTGGCATCGCTCAATACGAGCGTATAAGTACCAGCGCTAAGGTTGTTCAATATATTTCCTGATAAGGATGGATTACCCAACCAAGTGTAGGTGTAGGGCTGCGCACCACCAAAGCCCAAAAGTGCTATTTCACCGTCGTTTACACCTTGGCAACTTGCATCTTTCACTTGTCCTATTTGTATGCCCAATGGATTTGGGCCCGTCATGTTTATGGTAAAGTTTTCTTGACATAGATTTTCATCTGTTATAGTTACGGTGTACGATCCAGGGCTTAAATTACTGATGCTTGGTCCTGATACGGGAGGTGTGGTATTCCAAGTGTAAGTAAGGTTGCCCACTCCACCTGAGGCACTTACAGTAATGCTACCGTTGCTATCGCCCGCACAAGTAGGCGATTGAATT
>CAYZUZ010000397.1:0-1512 GCA_964481795.1 uncultured Cryomorphaceae bacterium | reverse complement strand
ATTGCCAGCCCATTTTTGGCCATTTATGCTTATTTGTGCATTGAAAAAATCAGGACCTGAATCGCGGTTTAAAAATCCAAAGTGATTGATTTCTAATACACTATTGTCAATTAAATGCAATTTTTTGCCTACGAGTTTTTTGGCTTGCCAGTAATAATGCAAAAATTCTTCCTCTAGAAAAAGCAGCTGAGTATTCAACATTTTTGGTGGATAAAATTGACTGTTTCAACATGGCTATTGCTAGGCAATCAACCATTAATTTTGCAGGCTAAAACTAAAACACATACAAGGCTGTTTTCAAATAAATTTAAACTAAAATGAGCTACAATAATTTTGCCTCGCGACATATAGGCCCTCGCGAAAATGAAGTAAAGGAAATGCTGGAGGCTATTCAAGTAGAATCGCTTGATCAACTCATATTCGAAACTGTACCTAGCAATATTCGAATAGAGGGAATGCTGGGTTTGGATGAACCCATGACCGAGCGTTTTTTCATTACGCAACTTAAAAAGATTGCCGGAAAAAATAAGCTCTTTCGCAACTACATAGGCTTGGGTTACAACGGCACTATTACGCCACCGGTAATACAGCGCAATATTTTTGAAAATCCGGGATGGTATACCGCCTACACGCCTTACCAAGCCGAAATAGCTCAAGGACGTATGGAAATGCTCCTCAATTTTCAAACGGTAGTATGCGAGCTCAGCGGTATGGAAATAGCCAACGCTTCATTATTAGATGAAAGTACTGCTGCTGCCGAAGCTATGAGCATGCTTTATGGCGCACGCCCAAAAGAAAAGAAAGACGCTCACAAATTTTTTGTAAGTGAAAAAGTTCTTCCCCAAACGCTTTCAGTATTACAAACACGCTCTGAGCCTATCGGAATTGAGCTGGTAGTAGGCAATCACAACCAAATAGATTTGGACGACTCATTTTTTGGGGCTATCGTACAATATCCTGACGCTGATGGTTTGATCAATGATTATCATCCCTTTGTAAAAAAGGCGCATGATTTAGGTATAAAAATCACTGTAGCTGCCGATATCATGAGCTTGGTGATGCTTACGCCTCCAGGCGAATGGGGTGCAGAGGTGGTTGTAGGTTCTACCCAACGTTTCGGTATTCCTTTGGGATTTGGAGGGCCACACGCTGCTTTTTTTGCTACCAAAGATGATTACAAAAGATTTTTACCCGGTAGAATAATCGGCAGAACCATCGATAAAAATGGCAATCCTGCATTGAGAATGGCTTTGCAAACGCGTGAACAACACATCAAGCGCGAAAAAGCTACTTCAAACATATGTACAGCCCAAGTTCTATTGGCCGTAATGGCGGCTGCTTATGCAGTGTATCATGGTCCGGATGGATTGAGGCATATAGCGGCCAATATTCATTTCAACGCGCATTCTTTAGCTCATTCACTTGAAAAAATGGGCTTTAAGCAATTGAATGAATCTTATTTCGACACATTGAAGGTAGATTTGGGCGCTAATGATGCCAATGTGCTTAAGG
>CAYZUZ010000396.1:0-1514 GCA_964481795.1 uncultured Cryomorphaceae bacterium | reverse complement strand
ATTATAAACGAATTACCAGACCTTACAAACCTTGAAAACAATGATTTGAAATACACGATAGATTTTAGACAGGTTTACCAAATGGTGCTCAATAATTGGCTGCAAGCAGATTCGGCTTCGATTTTGGGAGGGCAATTTACTCCGCTTCAGATTATTTAAAATTAATGCAAATTACAATTTGAGGACAACCTGTATTTTTCCGCGCATTCCGTGTTTTGCCTAAAAAAATTACGATTTATTACTAGGCTTATGCACACAACTCACACCTACACTTACAAACCGCGTTCGTCCGAAGGATTTTTCGGACTACTCATCCACAGGATCCTTCTGACTATTGACGCATATTTCTGTGTTACCTCAAATCACTCGCAATCAACCTTAAAAATTCGCTTCTTGTAGTTTCGTTTTTAAACTCCCCACTAAAGGCAGAGGTAGTAGTTACAGAATTTTGCTTGCTTACCCCACGCATCATCATACAGAAGTGACTTGCTTCTATAACTACTGCTACCCCTAAAGGATTTAATGCTTTTTCAATGGCCTCTAATATTTGCGTGGTAAGCCTTTCCTGCACTTGCAGCCGACGGGCATATACATCCACCACCCGGGCAATTTTACTCAAACCTGTTATATATCCATTTGGAATATAGGCAACATGTGCTTTGCCTACAAAAGGCAGCATATGGTGTTCGCAAAGGCTATAAAGTTCAATATCCTTTACAATCACCATCTCGCTTACATCCTCATTAAATTTAGCTGAATTGAGTATTTTTACTGCATCTTGCTGATAACCCTGCGTAAGGTATTGCATAGCTTTTGCTACTCTTTCCGGGGTTTTCTCCAGGCCTTCTCGCGCAGGATCTTCGCCTAAAAGAGCCAGACTCTGTTTATAGGCACCTGCAAGGCCTTCTGTTATTTCATTATCGTATTGTTCCGTTTTATGATAAGCCATATTTTGTTTTACTCTGTTATAAAAGTAATTACATTTTTGTGGGTAAATAGTTTGGGAATCAAATTTTTATACGGGCAAATGAATAGTTCCCTCCAAAAATAAAACACATTTCCCACTCATCAATACCCGGTCAGATTTGTTTTGGCAAACGAGGGTACCACCCCTTGAGGATACTTGTTTACAAACGAGTTCATCCTTTCCCAGCTTATGGCTCCAATACGGTATAATATTACAATGGGCAGAACCTGTTACCGGGTCTTCGTTTACGCCTGCCTTAGGAAAAAAACACCGACTTACCGCATCAGCCGCATCACCGGGCGCCGTTATAATTACGCCTAATCCTTCTAACTTGGCGAGGGTCACAAAATCAGGTTTTACGTTTTTTACGGCTTCTTCATTTGCCAATACCACAAAGTAGTCGCGACTGCGCAAAACCTGCACAATTTGTACACCTCCAAGTGCCTCCTGTAGTCCATCAGGCACAGCGCAAGCTTCCGGCATACGGGCAGGCAAATCAAGTGTGTACCAGCCATCGTCAACAAATACTTTAAGCAAACCGGCCTTT
>CAYZUZ010000395.1:0-1526 GCA_964481795.1 uncultured Cryomorphaceae bacterium | reverse complement strand
TTGGCGCCATATAGTTTGGCCAATACAATAGCAGCATCGCGACCGTGATAGCGCGGTTTCGGACGTTCTTGTTTGTATGAGGCTTCGTGTTCTTCGTCTACAATGATCAAATCGAGCTTGCTGTAAGGCAGAAAAACGGCTGATCGAGCCCCCACTACCAGGCTTGCACTGTTGCTGCCTTTGCGCACACTTTCCCATATTTCGGAGCGCTCTCTTTCTGTCATTTTGCTGTGATACAAGCTTATACGTTCGCCAAAAAAAACTTTTAGCCTAGAAATAAGCTGTGTAGTAAGCGCTATTTCAGGCACCAAGAACAATGCTTGTAAGCCTTGGTCTAATGCCTTTTTAAGCAGGTGCACATATACTTCTGTTTTACCGCTGGAGGTTACTCCATGCAGTAGACAAACTTGTTTTTCTTCAAAAGATTTTTCTATTTCATCAAAGGCTATTTGCTGAGCTTCAGTAAGTTCTTTAAAGGTAATTTCTTTTTCTGGCAGTAGATAATTGGAAAAGTAAACCTCTTTTATTTGAATGAATCCTTTTTTTTCTAAGGCTTTGGCTTGTGCCAATGTACCCCCTGAGGCCTCGAGCACATCGCGCAATGCAGGCGAAGCTTTTTTTTGCGAACTCAAGGCATAAAGTTGCATCAACACTTTTTTTTGGCCATCTATCCGCGGGTCGTTGTTCTTGAAAAATTCTTGAATATCTGCTCCGTTTACCAGGCTTATGATTTTTATTTTTCTTTCAAGCGAGCCGCTGTTTACTTTCTCTTTGATGTGAAGCAGGTCGCGTTCTACCAGCAAGCTGATCCATTTCAAGGCTTTAGGGCCAAATTCTTTTTGTAGATCTGCGGTGGTGCACTTTTCGCTATTTTTTACCATAGCCAATAGTTCTCTCTGCTGGGGCTTGATGTCATTGGGCAATTCATCCAAATGGGCCTTACAGGTAATTTCAGTTTCGCTGGCCAATTTCATGATAGAGGGTAAGGCCGCTGAGCAAACATCGCCTGTGGCACACAAATAGTGCTCGGCCATCCACTTCCAAAATTGCAAGGTTTTATCGGTTGCTAATGCTGTCCCTAAGTGTTCTTCTATACTTTTTACTTCGTATTCGGAGTTATGCGAATCTTGAATACTAAGCACAATACCTGAATACAAACGCTGCTTGCCAAAGGGCACTACCACGCGGTCGCCCACGTGTGTCAGGCCTTGTAACTCCTCTGGTATGGAGTAGGTAAATGCTTCCAGAGGTTTGGCGAGTAGTACTTGAGCAAAGCGATTTGGGCTTGGTTGCATATCAATTTTTAAAGGCATTTTCGTACAAAATACGATTTTGTATGGATCGTGCCAAGGTAATTTCATCGGCATATTCCAACTCATCGCCTACGGCTATACCTCGTGCTATGGTGGTTACTTTTACTGGTAAATCCTTGAGCAGGCGATAAATGTAAAAGGAAGTGGTTTCGCCTTCCGATGAACCCGGTAGGGCCAGCAATACTTCCAAAATGTTTTTTTCTTGGATTTTTT
>CAYZUZ010000394.1:0-1539 GCA_964481795.1 uncultured Cryomorphaceae bacterium | reverse complement strand
AGCTTTACAACCAAATTACCGGAGAAACGTTTGTAAAAGAAAACCCAAGCAATCTAACAGAAATAGAAAGTTTTATCTCACAAAGTATTGAAAAGTTACAATCAAAGATAAATCAATAAAGTTGATAGTTTCAATTAAATAATCCTATTCATTAAAAGAGTTTAGATATGAATGCTTCCATAGACCGTCAAGAAAAATACGCATCTGTAAAAGTAGAAGAAAACAAATTAGACGCTCTGATAGCCCCGGAGCTTAAATCACTTTTTACGGTATTTCAAGAAGAAGGCTTCCGCAATATCATTGCCGATTTGCAAGCTGTAAAATACATTGATTCTTCCGGTTTGAGCGCTATTTTGGTGGCCAATCGTATTTGTAAAGAAGGGCAAGGCGAGTTTGTATTGGTAGGTGCCAATGAGCATGTACTCAAGCTCATCAAGATTTCTCAGTTAGACAAAGTACTCAACATCCTCCCTACTCCCGAAGAAGCCATTGATTTTGTATTTATGAGCGATTTGGAGAAAGAAATGGGTTTAGAAGAAGGCGAAGACGAATTGTAAAATATTGTAAAACCCAAGCCTGAACTATATCAAAAAAGGCGACTTAGATTTCTAAGTCGCCTTTTTTGATGAATACAAATATGCTAATCAAACAAGCGCGGAATGAGTTTGTTTTTGCGCAAATCGAGCTGGAGCATCACATTCAGGCGTATCACATGCCGGTGCCGATAAGTGCCCATTACCGAGGTAGGCCCATAAGTCCACATGTGGCCTCCAAAAAACTGCCAATTGCCCAAAGTATAGCCGATGGCCGTATATACTCGATTTTCTTCAAAGATATTGAGCTTACTTTTGCCTGTTTCAAAGAAAAACTCATTGGAAGGCGAAAGGAAAAGGGTTTTATCCTCCATACGCGGCTTATTGAGCGGAATATAAAAGTAGAGCTTGTAGCGCCAGCGGTCGGTATAATCATATTCTGCCCCCACGTTGTTGTCGCGCTTCCAGCGGTGCTCAAAGCGAAATTGGTGCAGTACTTTCACGCGCCCCAAGCTATGATTCAAGAGCCATTGGTGCCATATACGCGGCTCAATGGTGGCTACTTCAAAGGCATCATTACCGGGTTCCGGCGTAAAATTCCATACCAAAGTAGGTCCTAAGGTTACTTCAAAGTTAGGATGTACCAAATAAGTAAGCGCAAATCGGTTGTAAGATTGGCTCATGCGGCCTACAAAGTCGCCCCTGTTTTCTAAGCTGCTGCGCCTCCGATAGTGGCTTTCTTGGTAATAGAAAAGCTTTTCGGTAAGTCTGAATTTGAGATACAAGCCATTCCAAGACTCGGTGGTGGCCGGTAGGTTGATTTTTTGAGGGGCTTCTTCTTCTTGTGAAAAGGCATAAGAGGTAAGAATACAAAAGAAAAAAACTGCTAAGTATTGAAATGAAGTTTTCATTATAGCGTAAAGTATCAGGTTGTTTGATGTAAAACAATGTTTTATTGGATTTTCAAGAGGGCTTCTATGGCAGTCGGCTTGGTACTACTGCTGAG
>CAYZUZ010000393.1:0-1541 GCA_964481795.1 uncultured Cryomorphaceae bacterium | reverse complement strand
TCGAGAATATGCAAAAACGCGCTAAAGAGAAAAACTTTCCTTTTGCTTACCTTTTTGATGCAACCCAAAAAATTGCTCAAACTTATGGTGCTACCAAAACGCCCCATGTTTTTGTTTTGAGCAAAGTAGGGGACGAGTTGAAAGTCAGCTACATAGGTACGCTGGACGACAACGCCCAAGACGCAGGTGCGGTAAAGAAAAAGTATTTGGAAGAGGCAGTCGAGGCACTTCTTGCCAATAGAAAGCCCGATCCGAACACGACCAAAGCGGTAGGCTGTACGATCAAATGGAAAGACGCATAAAGTTTGGTGGATTGTATTTATTTTTCCCCAAAATTCCACTTCTTTTAGCAAGAAGTGGAATTTTTTTGGCTAGTGAAACTCCCAAACGGCGAATTGAATCGCGGTTTGGAGGGTACAAGCGGCGACTCAATTCACCGATACAATTTTTTTGCGCAAGTCCTAATTTTGCAAAAAAGGCTGTTTGCGGGTGAAAATACCCGCAAAGGCGTTGAAGGCGTTGTTTTTTCACGGACAACGGCATAGCACGTTTATTTCTTGAATAGGTATTACCGTTTAAGTAACAAAAATAGACAAAATAACGTACCTGATTGAAAAAGGAGGGTTTATGTTGTTATTTTCGGGTTTGGCTGTGCATGAATTTATGGAAAAATTCAGCACGAATGAGGCTTGTTATGAGTATTTAGCTCAATTAAAATGGCAAAAGGGCTAGACTTGCTCGCATTGTGGGGGACAAAAGTACGGCAAAGGGGGCTTGCCTTCGGCTCGGCGCTGTTCGAAATGTGGCTATGATGAATCCCCTACAGCAGGCACTTTGTTTCATACACTCAAATTTGAGATACGAAAGGCATTTTGGATTGCCTATCAGGTCATTAGCCAGAAACAAGGCGTTTCGGCAATGCAATTATCTCGTGATCTGGCACTTCGTAAAAATACGGCTTGGGCTTTTAAACGCAAGGTACAAGAAGTGAGGCAAAGCACTGAAAATCATGCACTTACAGGGCATATTGAGGTTGATGAGACGTATATTGGTGGGTATGATGAGGGCGAAAAAGGGCGGTCTTTGGAAGAAAAAGTACCTGTGGTATTGGCTTTAGAAATTCGTGAAAAACAGGTAGGGCGGGCGTATGCTTTGAAAATAGAAAACTGTTCGGCTGAGGAATTAGGCAAACTATTTGACAAACCTATTGATTCTGAGTCATTTATCAAAACGGATAAATGGAGAGGCTATTTGCCTTTGAAGGAAAGTTATCCTCATTTGGCACAGGAAAAATCTGATCCGAAGCAGAATTTTCAACGGATGCACCAGCACATTTCGACCCTCAAATCATGGTTGCGGGGAACTCATCGTTGGTGTAGCGTCAAGCATTTGCAGGCTTATTTGAACGAATTTCATTATCGATTCAATCGGAGGAGTTTTCCTGAAAGTATGTTTGAGAAACTAATTTTGCGTATGCTAAATCATAAACCATTGATTTACAATAAGTTAGTTGGCTATGTGCCTTACACGGTAATACCTAT
>CAYZUZ010000392.1:0-1554 GCA_964481795.1 uncultured Cryomorphaceae bacterium | reverse complement strand
GGGCTTAATACATACCAAAGTTCATCTAAATCATAATTTTCTGTAAGGTATTCACCCAAAATTAAATGACCGATATGAACGGGATTGAAGGTGCCAAAAAACAGCCCAATATTCATTTTATAAATTTTTTGACTGCGGTTAAAATCTCTTCCTTTGCTTGTTCCAATTGATCATTTACAATAATCAAATCAAATTGATTGCTTGTTTTAAGTTCTTCGTGGGCCTTGGCCAATCGGGTCTTAATTTTCTCTTCACTTTCTGTAGAGCGATACCGCAGGCGTTCCTCCAATGCGTTTTCATGGGGTGGCTGTATGAAAATGGATAATGCCTCAGCGCCTAATTTTCTCTTTAATCGGATACCTCCTTGTACATCTATGTCAAATATGATGTGTTTTTTTTGAAGTGCGAGTCTTTGTAGCTCAGCAGATAAGGTGCCATAAAATTGACCTGCATACACTTCTTCCCACTCTAGAAATTCGCCTTCTTGTATTTTGTTTTGAAAATCTTGGACCGATAAAAAGTAATAATCTCTTCCCTCTATTTCACCTTCGCGTTTATACCTCGAGGTGGCCGAAATAGAAAATCCTATGCTGCTTTCGCTGTGTAGTATATGTTTTACCAAGGTGGTTTTTCCTGCTCCCGAGGGGGCACTTACCAATATGTATTTTTGCTTGAAATCTGTCATAACACATTGAGCAATTGCTCTTTAATTTTCTCTAGCTCGTCTTTCATCATCACTACTATTTTTTGCATGGTGGCATGGTTGGCTTTAGAGCCTAAAGTATTGATTTCTCTTCCTATTTCCTGACTGATAAAACCGAGCTTTCTGCCTGAATGTTCTTGGTTTTCCATTTCAGCCAAAAAGTAATCTAAATGGCTGCGCAAGCGTATTTGCTCCTCTGTAACGTCAAATTTTTCGAGGTAGTAAATAAGTTCTTGCTCCAGCCGGTTGTTGTCTACTTCTTGTTTAAGTTGAGCCGATTCCAGTGCTTTTTCTAATTTTTCTTTCATGCGTTGTACGCGCTCAGCCTCCAAAGGTTTGATTTGCTCAGCTAGGGCTCCAATATTTTCAATCCGTGTTTTTAAGTCTTTGGCGAGTATTGCCCCTTCATCTTTTCTAAAAATGTTTAAGGCATGGAGGGCTTCTATCAAGGCGCCTTGCAGCATAAGCCACTCTGCTTTGGGCAGGGCATTTTCAGCACCATTGAGCACCTCAGGCATGCGCAATGCGTGCGCTAAGGCGTCGGTTTCTATCTGCTCTTGTTGGGCTAGGTTTTTAAAAAGCCGTACATACTGTGTCAAGACATCTAGGTTGAGCGATCCACTGCTTACTTCGGTGCTTTCTACATTCAAGGTAATGTCAACCTTTCCTCGGGTTAGGTGCTCAGATACAATTCTGCGAAGTTCGCCCTCGTATATGCGCAAAGTGTTGGGCAAGCGCATATTCAGGTCGAGTTGCTTGCTGTTGAGCGACCTGATTTCAAATGCGTATTTGGCTTTTTCTAATTGGATGGATGCTTTTCCAAAGCCCGTCATGGAGGCTATCATGTGCCT
>CAYZUZ010000391.1:0-1559 GCA_964481795.1 uncultured Cryomorphaceae bacterium | reverse complement strand
AGCAAACCGCTGTGCGAAGCAATGAAGGCGTAATAATAAAGGTAGGTGATGTGGCTGTGGTAAGAGAGGGCAATGCCTTGCGATACGGAGCACTCACCATGGATGGGGAAGGCGAGGCAGTAGGTGGTATCACATTGATGCTCAAGGATGAAAGCTCTTCTAAAGTCATAGCGCTTGTGAAAGAACGCATTGCGCAAGTGGAAAAAAATCTACCCAATGGAATAGAAATCTATCCTTATTTGGAGCGGTCAGGACTCATTGATAGAGCCATACAAACTGTAATAAAGAATCTAGTTGAAGGAGCACTTATTGTAATATTTGTTTTACTCTTATTGTTGGGTAATTGGCGAGCAGCGCTCATTACAGCCTCAGTAATACCTATATCGATGCTGTTTGCTTTTGGATTGATGTATCCCTTTGGGGTTTCGGCCAATTTGATGAGCCTTGGAGCTATTGATTTTGGAATCATTATCGATGGAGCCATCATCATCGTTGAGGGTGTTTTGCATCATTTAGGTATTTCAAAATCTAAGAAACTTTCCATCAAAGCATTTAAAGAGGAGGTGATTGTTGAATCTTCAAAAATTTATCGTTCGGCTCTTTTTGGGGTGCTTATCATTCTTATCGTATTTGCTCCTATTTTGAGTTTTTCTGGTATCGAAGGTAAAATGTTCCGACCCATGGCGCTCACAATAAGCTTTGCCCTGCTCGGTTCGCTGCTCTTATCGCTCACTTATGTGCCAATGATGTGTAGTCAGTTTTTAAATAATTCAAATAGCAGTTGGGCATTTGCCACCAGAATAAACAGCGCCTTGCAAAAATTTTACTCTAAAAATTTAACCAAAGCCTTGAATGCACCCAAGATATGGGTTGTAAGTATTGTTGTGTTATTTGCGCTTAGTATTTTGGGATTTTTGCGCCTCGGAGGCGAATTTATACCCAATTTGGAAGAAGGCGACTTGGCCGTACAGATGATGATAAAACCAGGTTCATCGCTCGGTGAAATGACCCAAGCTACTACCCAAGCAGAAAGCATTATACTCAGCTCATTTCCAGAGGTATTGCATGTGGTTTCAAAGATAGGCTCCTCTGAAATTCCTACGGACCCTATGAGTATAGAAGAAGCAGATATTATGCTGATTATGAAGCCAAAAAATAAATGGGAAAGCGCTCCAAACCGATATGACTTGGTAGATCAAATGAAAGAAAAATTGGAACAAGAAATGCCAGGCGCCCACTTTGAATTTACACAACCCATACAATTGCGATTTAATGAATTGCTTACAGGTAGTAAAGCCGATGTTTCAATAAAACTTTTTGGCGACGACGAACAAGTACTAAGCAAGTATGGAGCACTCATAGCAGAGCTTGCCTCGGAAGTAGCCGGTGTGGGCGATTTAAAACTCGAGCAAACTGAGGGTATGCCACAGCTCAGGGTGGTGCCTGATAGACAACAACTTGCCTTGTATGAGGTGGGTTTGGCAGAGGTAAATCACCTGATTGAAACCGCCTATGCAGGTACAGTGCAAGGTGTGGTATATGAGGGCGAACGAAAATTT
>CAYZUZ010000390.1:0-1561 GCA_964481795.1 uncultured Cryomorphaceae bacterium | reverse complement strand
CTTGAGCAGTGTGGCAGAAACATAGCTGTTTTGTGTATTTAAAAGCTCATTTTCATACTCTTGAAATTGTGCTTCAGTCAAATATCTGAGGCCCGTAATAAGTTCCATTTGCACGGTAATGCTGATGTATGAGGCGCGTTGTTGCTCCAAAGCCAAAGAAACTTCTCTCAGTTTGTTATCGGCCAATAAATAATTGACCTTTTTGATATTACCATTTTTTAATTGACTCAAAGCCAATTCATTAAGATCTTTCATTTGCCTTTGAAGTTCTTCTAAGGTCTCGAGCTTTTTCTTCTCAATAGCCCACCGCCACCAGAGCAACTTCACCTCATTGCTGATCATTTTGCTTTGCAAATCCAATTTGTCTTGCTCCAATTCATAGAGCATTTTTGCCTTGGAAAGCTCTTGTACTTGTTTGCCGATAGAGCCTAAATTTTGCGTAAAACCCCAATAATAATCTAAGCGACTGTCTTCCAATTGTCCATAATTATACATCACCTCTGTATTGCCCAAGGCAAAGGCCTTTTTGCGCTCCAGCAATATTTGTTGCATTCTTAATTTTTGATTTTTGATGTCTTTATTGTAGATCAATGCACTATCAATAGCCGCTTGCAGTGTAAGTGAATTATTGCCTGTAATTTCCTGAGCGTGAGCAGTATTGCTTAGCATGAGTGCAAAAGGAAGCATCAAAAGTTTTGCTTTGGGTTTCACCTTTTTTTCGCTCCACATATACATGATAGGCAAAATGATCAACGTAAGTAAAGTGGCTGAGAGCAACCCACCGATAACCACAGTGGCCAAAGGACGTTGTACCTCGGCTCCTGCAGATTGGCTCAATGCCATGGGCAAAAATCCTAACGAAGCCACAGAGGCTGTCATAATTACAGGTCGGAGTCGCCCCGAGGCCGCAAATAGAATTCTTTTCTTTAGCTTCCAATCAGGATATTGTTCTTTTACTTGGTTATAATAAGCCATCATTACGATTCCATTGAGTACTGCCACTCCAAATAATGCGATAAAGCCCACCCCTGCTGAAATACTAAAAGGTAAATTGCGCAAATAAAGCGCTGCAATACCTCCAATGGAAGAAAGTGGTACGGCTACAAAAATCAGTAAAGCTTGTTTTAAGGAATTAAAGCTTAAATAAAGTAAACACAATATTATCAAAAGAGCTATAGGTACAGCCACTGCAAGCCTTGCAGAGGCTTCTTCCAAATTTTCAAATTGCCCTCCATAAGTAAGGGTATAATCAGGAGGTAAGGATAGTTTCTCATCCAAAACTACTTGTATATCTTGTACTACACTCGCCACATCTCTACCTCTTACATTGATTCCAACTTCTATCCTCCGTCGGGTATTTTCTCTTGATATCTGTCTGGCATCTAGCACTTCATCCATTGTAATGAGATTACTCAGCGGAATCATTACGCCTTGCTTATTCTGTATAAATATTTCATCCCAATTAGGGTAAGGATACTCGTTTTTATCAATCCTTACTACGAGATTAAATTTTCGTTCGCCCTCATATACCACACCTTGCACTGTACCTGCATAGGCGGTT
>CAYZUZ010000389.1:0-1565 GCA_964481795.1 uncultured Cryomorphaceae bacterium | reverse complement strand
AAAAGATATATTTGTATCAAATTAAATTGAAATTAGACATGAAAAAACAACTATCCCTAGTGGGTGCAATGGCTTTTACTTTCGGCTTGCAAGCGCAAAGTCAAATCTCAACCGAATTGGTGAGTTACAACCCTTATCTTAAGGTAGACATGGATACATGGGCTCCTTATCAAGAATCAGCAAGCAAAGTATCCAATATTGCCGTAACTGTAGGTTCTGCGGGCAATGCTTACGGAATTATGTTCGACAATAAGAACTATATCAACATCAACAACGACTTGGGTTTGCTCGCTATGGCACACCGTTCTAATCCTGCCGTTACACAAGATGCATCATCAGGTTCATTGCGCTATGGTTATTCTACCAATGGTGGCACTACCTTTTCACAAAACCAAGGACCCCTTTGGAATCCTACAGGTTCTACTGAATTTGCTCGTTATCCACAAAGCGCTATTTTTAATCCACCCAATAATACCGTGGCAGATAGCGCGTACATCGTGTTTTTTGCTCCTACTCTTAAGGGCACCAATGATGGTTGGGGAGGCATTGTAGTAGGTTCTTCAAAAATTACCGGAGGCAACCTTTCTACTACTGAGTTTGTAACAGGCACTACACCAGGCTTTAGTGTTATTATTCCAAAAGACATTACAGTAAATCAATCAAACAACAAGGTGTTTGGCATAACTGAAATGAGATCTGCTACGGCCTATTTAGATTCACTCATTCTTACTGTAGGTACTTGGAATGCTACTAACAGAAACTTTGATTGGGTCAATCAAAAAATTCACGCTCCTGCTGGTTTGGATGAAAACTTAGCTCCTGTGTTTGTAGATGCAAAAATTGCCTTTGCTCCTAATGGACAAACAGGTTATATTGCTTGTTTAGGATATTCAGGTGATACGGTTACCGCTCCTGCACCTACCATACAAATTATGATGTTCAAAACCACCAATGGCGGTACTACTTGGACAGGCCCAACGAGCGTAAATATGAATACCCTACCTATTTTAAATGGTTCAGGAACTACAGGTAGCTTTATGAGCAACTATGGTACTGCTGACGGCTGGACAGTAACAGACGTTTCAGCTGCTTTTAACTGCGACTTGGTGGTAGATAAAGATGGCAACCCACACGTAATAACCAATATGTCTCCTGCAGGCTCTACTACAATCACTACAAGTGGTGCTGGTACAGCGTTCTCTATTTTTCCAGGCATTAACACCATGTTTGATGTGTATTCAAGCAATGGAGGAACTACCTACGGTGCGTTCTTTTTGGATACTGTAGATTTCTTCCGTGGTAGCTATGGTGCAAGTGCTGATCTATCAGAAGATAACAGACCACAAGCCTCTCGCACCGATGATGGTGAGTATGTATTATTTACTTGGGGCGAAACAGACTTCGACATCTGGGGTACACCTACTGAAGGTAATATCTATCCTGATGTAGTAGCTAGAGCCATAAGAATGACAGCAACACCTCAAATATTTGCAGTTCAGAATTTTGGCAATCAAGATATCAATTTCAAAGGAGGAGCACATCAGCACACACTTGCTGAATATCTT
>CAYZUZ010000388.1:0-1575 GCA_964481795.1 uncultured Cryomorphaceae bacterium | reverse complement strand
AAGGGTAGGCGCCATGTTTCACGATATAGGAAAAATGAGTCATCCATTGTATTATGTTGAAAATCAATCTACAGGTATTAATCCTCATGATGAACTTTCCTACGAAGAAAGTGCCAAGGTAATTATAAGCCATGTAAAAGACGGAATTCAATTGGCGCGCAAACACCGATTGCCAGATAGCATCATTGATTTTATCAGAACCCATCATGGAACCACCAAGGTTGAGTATTTTTATAAGAAATACTGCAAGGATAATCCCAACCTGAAAGTTTCTGATTTTTCGTTTACTTACTCAGGACCAAAACCCTTTTCAAGAGAAACAGCATTGGTAATGATGGCAGATGCTGTGGAAGCAGCTAGTAGAAGTTTGCAAAAACCCAATCGGGAGTCCATCGATCGCTTGGTAGAAAGCATCATTGATAATCAAGTAGCTGACCGTCAGTTTGAAATGGCTGATATTACCCTAAAAGAAATCAGCGATACCAAGAAAAATTTTAAGAAAAAACTCATCAACATTTACCATTTACGGATAGAGTACCCCAAATAGTCGAAGGTTAGTTTCCTCCAGGTTGGGTAGGTCGCACTTCTATTTTAGAGGGCAAGGTTCTTGGATTCATTTCAAATAAGTCGATGATTATTTGAGCAATATCTTCTGGTTGAATTTTCCAAGCGTCTTTTTCATTGGGAATATGTCCGTTAAAATGCGATGTAACAGAACCAGGCATAATGGTGCTTACTCGTATGCCATATTTTCTTAAATCGAGCATAATGGCTTGTGTGAATCCTACTACGGCAAATTTACTTGCATTGTAAGCAGCACCCCCTGCAAAAAAGTTGGTTCCGGCCAAGCTGGCAATGGTTACCAAAAGTCCTTTGGTTTTTTTAAGTGCCTCGGTACTCACTTTTACGGTATTAAATACGCCCGTAACATTGGTGTTTATGGTTTCGTGCCATATTTCTTGGCTTATGTCTTCTATGCTTCCAAAATATCCTACTCCTGCATTGGCTACTATGATATCTGGATTTCCATGTTTTTCTATGCAAAGATTGATTGCGTTTTCCATGGCTTCATAGTTTTCAACGGCTGCTACAATTCCCAAAATCTTTTGGTCATCAAATGATTTCAAATGGCTCAATGCTTCATCAATACCTGCTTGACTCCTACTGGTAAAGGCTACTTTGAATCCTTCAAGTAGCAAACTTTGAACTATTCCGAAGCCTATTCCTTTACTGCCTCCTGTTATAAAGGCCACTTTATTGTTGTGTTTTATGTTTTTCATTTTAATAAATATGTTGTATTTGTAGTGTAAACCTAATAAAATAGAAAATCCCCAAAAGGATTTTCCTCTCGGGGATTTTAAAAAATACCTATGAATTTTTTATTTTTTTTCTGTACTCACAGGAGTGGGTTTTGCATCCATGCCCAAGTACTTTTTTACGGCTGGCATCAAATCTTCTCCTCCTTTGCTGAATAATACACCAGCGCCTTGTGAAGAATCGAGTACATAAGCAAAATTGGCTTTGGTTGAAACTTCTTCAATAGCTTTTTGTGCTTTTTCAGTAATGGGCTGCAAA
>CAYZUZ010000387.1:0-1576 GCA_964481795.1 uncultured Cryomorphaceae bacterium | reverse complement strand
GTAGAGGAATCGCTCAGTGGTATACTCAATGTAAAAGTATTTGTAAATGAGCTATTTGAATTCAATCGCTACAAAAAAAGCACGGATGAAGTAGCACAAGAAGCTATTAAAGGCGGAATATACAGAGGCAGTTTTGCTTCTTTCATTATTTTGGGGTTGTTTGGTGCTTTGGTAGCAGTAATTTGGAAAGGAACTACTCTTATAGCCACCGGTAGTATGGAAACAGGTCAGCTGTTTTCGTTTATCATTTACTCAGGGTTTATAGGCGGTTCTATAGGCGGCATGGCTGATGTATATGCGCGGCTACAAAAAGCCTTAGGTGCCTCAGAAGAGCTCCTGAAAATATTTGATGAAACGCCCGAACCCCATGACAACACAGAAAAATATGACCTCAATGCATCCGTTCGATTTTCCGAGGTACATTTTGCTTATCCGAGCAGGCCAGAAATAGAAGTGCTCAAAGGCTTGAACTTTGACATACCACAAGGCGGAAGAATAGCACTTGTGGGCCAAAGTGGAGGTGGAAAAACCACTACGGCAGCACTTTTAATGAAGCTGTACGATCAATACGAAGGTGAAATATTTGTGGGTGAAAAAGAAATAAAAAAACTCACACCCAATCAATTGCGACAAAACATAGCCGCTGTACCTCAAGAAATATTGCTCTTTGGCGGCAGCATTATGGAAAATATAGCTTACGGCAAGCCTGGTGCAAGCTTAGAAGAGGTTCAGCAAGCAGCCAAAAAAGCCAATGCACATAACTTTATTGTTGGTTTTCCTGACAAATACGAAACCATAGTGGGCGAAAGAGGCATACAACTCTCTGGCGGACAGCGCCAAAGAATAGCTATAGCCCGTGCCATACTCAACGACCCAAAAATATTAATCTTGGACGAAGCCACATCCGCATTAGATTCAGAATCAGAACAATTAGTGCAGGAGGCACTTGAAAATTTGATGGTAGGCCGAACCTCCTTGGTTATTGCACATCGATTATCAACCGTGCGCAATGCCGACAAAATAGTGGTTTTGGAAGAAGGCAAAGCCGTAGAGCAAGGCACACACGACGCCTTAATGGCTTTAGAAAATGGAAAATACAAAAGCTGGTATACCTTGCAAAACACGTAAATTCTTTCAAGACTAAAAAATGATGTACGCAATTTCAGTGTAATAAATTACTTTAGCCACACATTCAAAAGAAACTTTCAACCCTATGAAAACCCTTTTGCAAAGTCTATTCATCCTGAGTTTAATACATCATATTTTTCTTGGTTTCAATCCCATTCAAGCGCAATACTTTTCGCATTATCCTGAATCGGAATACTTAAATAAAGCAACCATAGACCACGATTGGATTGCAGGAGATAGTATAGTGAAAAGTATAGTGAAAAAATATGGAGACAACGACACCACAAAAACGTATTTAAAACTATATGGTTTTCTTAGTAAAACCTATCAAAACAAGGAATTAAATGAAGTAATACAAGAGCTCATATTATATTTAGACACTTCCCGTTTTGACGATGATCTTTACTTTTTCAACATTTACCTATTAGCCGATGCCTCCAGACGCAAC
>CAYZUZ010000386.1:0-1588 GCA_964481795.1 uncultured Cryomorphaceae bacterium | reverse complement strand
TCGTACTCATCGGCTTCTGCAAGCATAACCATTTCTTTTTCAGGCACTTGCTTATTGAGTAGGTTTTGGTCGTATCCTTGCATAATTCCCCCCAAAAATGCTGTAAAAGGAATATTAGAATTATACAATATGTGTGCTATCATAGCACTAGTAGTTGTCTTACCATGCGTACCAGCTACTGCAATAGTAAAGTGGTCTTTGGTGAGCCAACCGAGTACTTCAGCTCTTTTTTTGATTTGGTAGCGATGCGCCTCAAAATAGGCAAACTCTTGATGATTTTTGGGAATGGCAGGGGTATAGATGACCAATATTTCTTCGAGAGTAGTTACCCTAAAATCAGACGGAATCAAGGCTGGATTATCTTCATAGTGAATGTCGATGCCCTCTTCTTCCAGTTGTGTTGTAAGAGGGCTGGGCGTAAGGTCATAGCCCGCTACTTGGTAGTGATGTGTATTGAACCATCGTGCCAAAGCACTCATTCCAATGCCTCCTATGCCTATTAGATATACTTTTTTGATTTGCTCGAGCATAATTTATCTAGTAAAATATGGAGCAAAACTAAACAAAATTTATCAAAAAGCACCTTTAATGTGCTTGCTTGTTTTCTAGTAAGTGTACAGCTAACTCACTGATTTTTAAAGCAATTTACCTACTAGACCTGTCAATATACCTAGCCTGAGTGTCCAAGCAAAGGTGCGTATCCAATTCATACCCACAAGCTGATGGATAATGCCTGCATCAAAACCTTGCTCTAGGCGGTTGTGCAGCGGAATAGCCCAAAAAAAGGTGCTTGCCCACAATAGCAATACCAAACCAAACAAAAACACATTGAGCCAAAGCCCAAGCAAAGCACTAGGATTATTCATTAATAAAACCCCTGCAAGGGCAAGCTCAAGCAACATAGGTAATGCCACAATGAGCGTGATTCGACTGGTATGAAAATGATGGAAATCCGTAAAATCCTCAGGACTAAATTTTGCAAAACTAGGATAATGCACTACCTGAATGGTCCAAATCAAGCCTGTAAGGTAGCCCGTAATAAGTAAATTACCCAGCAAAAGCCACTTTGTGTTGAGTTCTATCATTTTTTTGAGTTAAAAATACGATTAAGCCAAAGGCTATTACCCAATTTTGAACTGATAAGTTTAAAACACTGTATATGATTCAAATTTAGCAATCAAAAAAACTCATCTTGGTTGTGAGTATATTTTGAGGTAAAGACCTTTTCTCAATTACTTTGGTTATATATATATTTGTCCACACTAATTTTTACAAAGAGCTACTCCTCGTAAAGTGTAAAATATAGGCGTTCCACTTTTTTAAAAAGTGTAATGTCTCTTATGCTAGGTTTTATCATTTTCCGTTTTTTGGCTAACAACATGATAAAGTTTGCCCTCTTTGATGGCTTGATACAATAATGAAATATCCATGGTTATTTGTTAATTGAATTTGTTGTTTTACTAAATGGGCTACCATTCAAAATCTTGTGCAATTTCTGCCCAGTCGAGTGTTTCTATTGTTTTTAATATGCTTTCTTCTATGGGAAAAGCAAAGGTGCTTTGAAACCAAACAAGAATAAGCATCGAAA
>CAYZUZ010000385.1:0-1603 GCA_964481795.1 uncultured Cryomorphaceae bacterium | reverse complement strand
AATAAGAATATCAAGGGCAGTGCAAAGGCTGCAATGCTCCAGCGCAGTACCCTATGCGAAACGTACAAAAAGGTTAATAAAGGGTGTTTAAAAATATTCCAAGCTTGGGGCAAGCGGCTCATGCTTTGCCAGCCTCCTGCGCAAATGCGCACTTTGCGCTTGAGCTCTTCTTCTACATTTTCAGAGGAGGTTTCCATGGCGTAAGCGTTGGGTTCGTAAATTACTCGGTAGCCATTGCTTGCTATGCGCATCGATTGCATAAAATCATCGAGAATGGTGTCTTCTTCTAAATCTTGCACCAATGATGTGCGAAAACTCACCAACTCGCCTGCTGCACCTACTATGGTAAGTATTTCGGAATCAAAACGTTTTAACGCACTTTCGTATTTCCAGTAGATTCCTTCGCCAGCAGCTGAGGCTCCCTCGGCCTCGGAGGTCATGATGCGTTTTTCGCCACTTACGGCACCCACTTTTGGATTTTCATAGTGCTTCACCAGTTCGCGTATAGCTTCGCGGTTGAGTAGGGTATTGGCATCGCAAAATACCACAATCTCACTTTTTACATATTGCATGGCTCTGTTTTCAGCAGCCGATTTTCCAGCCCTCCTGTCTTCGTGCAATACCTCTACTCGGCCATCTTGTACCAATAAATCTCGTGTGCCATCACTCGATCCATCTGTAATAAAAATAATGCGAAATTTATCTTTAGGATAGTCGAGTGATAAGCTGTTTTCTACTTTTTTAAGTATAAAATCTTCTTCGTTGTATGCAGGTACTACTAGGGTTACTTCAGGCTCGTAATCAGGACTATAATGGTCTTTTCGGGGCTTAAATATTCTTTTTATTTTGATCAATACATACAGCACTATGCCGTAGCCTAGGTAGGCATAAAAAACTATGCTTATGAGTATCCAAAATGCTATTTCCATGGTTGTAAGAGGTTTAGTGGTTGTTTATCTTTCTTTTTGAGTAGAAAAATAATGGGTAAAATACTTGAGATTGTTGCGCAGTCGTATCCACAAGGCGCGTGTCATGGGGCCATCGGCTTTCATGCGTCGGGCACTGGTATAGATGTAAGCCTTGCTGCTATTTACCCGCTTGATAGGGCCTAATTTGCCAAGCTCAAAAGCCAAGGTTCCATCGGAGCCACGCTTCATATTTTCGTCGTAGCCGCCTATTTGCTCTGCAAAATCTTTGCGATAAGCGCTGGAGGCACCACCACAATTGAGGTGCGGACGTTTAAATCCTTTTAAATAAATACCCAAAAGCTTGATGTACTGATAGATGTGTAGTGATAGTGGGTACTGATTGTCGTCGGTATAAAACACGTGCAAACTATAAGTACAAGCAAGTTTTTCATTGGCCACTAGGGGTTTCACCATCTCTTCTATCCAATTTGGAGTATAAATGGTATCTACATCGCCACTTACTATATATTTACCTCGGGCAGCTTTAAGGCCTGCATTGCGGGCTATGGCTATACCGGGTCGCTTTTCCATTACTGATTTTACCCCGCAGCGGTCCAAGAAATCTTGAGTTCGATCGGTAGAATTATTATTGACTACAATGATTTCGACAGGATACTTGCTCACTGTATCGGCCA
>CAYZUZ010000384.1:0-1609 GCA_964481795.1 uncultured Cryomorphaceae bacterium | reverse complement strand
AGGCGACCTAGTGCGCACACTTATAGTAGACTCTACCGTAGTAAGCCGAATGAAACGAGCAGACGTGATTGACAATGCTCGCATAAAGCCCGGAAATGTCATCGTGGGTTTGGCCTCTTACGGGCAATCTACTTACGAAGATTCGTTTAACGGAGGTATGGGCAGCAATGGACTCACCTCAGCAAGACACGATGTATTTGCCCATTATCTGGCCGCTAAGTATCCCGAATCTTTCGATCCATCGGTGCCCAATGATTTGGTATATGCAGGTAGCAAAGCCTTAAATGATACCATTGACGAAAGCCCCATAGATGCAGGCAAACTTGTGCTAAGCCCCACACGAACCTATGCTCCTATCATAAAAAAAATATTGGACAACTACAGAAATAAAATCGACGGTATGGTTCACTGTAGTGGCGGTGGGCAAACTAAAATTTTACATTTTGTAGAAAATCTTAAAGTAATAAAAGACAATCTATTTGCTACGCCTATACTTTTTAACCTGATACAAAAAGAGTCGAATACCGATTGGAAAGAGATGTACCAAGTATTTAATATGGGGCATCGCATGGAATTTTATACCGACGAAACCACCGCGCAAGCAATCATTAAAATAGCCAAAAGCTTTGAAGTAGATGCTCAAATAATAGGCAGAGTAGAAAAAGCCGACCAAAAAATACTGGAGATCAAAAGCGATAAAGGAACCTTTATTTATACCTAAAAAAGTACATGTTAGAAAAATTAGAAGCACTCGAAAGAAAATTTCACGATGTAGCTGACCAAGTTATACAACCCCATATCATAGCAGACCAAAAGCGCTATATTCAACTCAATAGAGAATACAAAGAATTAGAAGCCATAGTAAGCGTAGGTACGAAATATAAAAATCTCGCAGCCAATATTGAAGAGGCTAGAGAAATTTTAAAAACTGAAAAAGACCCTGAAATGCGTGATATGGCAGTAACTGAAATTCACGAAGGAGAGCCCGAACTCGAGCGACTTCGCGATGAAATCAGATTTTTGCTCATACCCAAAGACCCTGAAGATGCACGCAACTGTCAAATAGAAATACGTGCAGGTACCGGAGGCGATGAAGCCTCCATCTTTGCTGGCGATTTGATGAAAATGTACACCCGCTACTGCGAAAAACGCGGTTGGAAAGTAGAGATTCTAGACGAGAATGAAGGAACAGCGGGAGGTTATAAAGAGGTCATTCTCAATATCATAGGCGATGGTGCTTATGGTTTATTAAAATTTGAATCGGGAGTACACCGCGTACAGCGCGTGCCACAAACCGAAACACAAGGCCGTGTGCATACCTCGGCAGCTACCGTGGCTGTATTGCCCGAGGCCGATGAATTTGAATTTGAGCTCAATCCTGCCGATGTAGAGATGCAAACCGCCCGATCAGGAGGTGCTGGAGGTCAAAACGTAAACAAAGTAGAAACCAAAGTAATGCTTACCCACAAACCCAGCGGAATGGTGGTGGTGTGTCAGGTAGAACGCTCACAGCATGGCAACCGCGAGCGCGCCATGCAAATGTTGAGAACCAAACTTTATGAGTTAGAATTCAATAAACGCATGGATGCCATCGCTTCCAAGCGAAAAA
>CAYZUZ010000383.1:0-1617 GCA_964481795.1 uncultured Cryomorphaceae bacterium | reverse complement strand
GGTCTTAATTTTCTGTGGACGCCTCAATTTGACTCACTTACCAACCCCAAAGTATGGCTGGCTGCTGCCGGACAAATCTTTTTTACACTATCAGTAGGTATGGGTACCATACAATGTTACTCATCATATCTGCGGGCCAACGATGATGTGGCGCTTAATGCTGTATCAGCGGGGTTTACCAATGAGTTTGTGGAGGTAGTGTTGGGTAGTATGATCGTAATACCTATAGCCGCAGGGTATTTAGGTATCGATTGGGTTCGTGAAAATGCTGGTTTTGGTATGGCCTTTCAAACCATGCCATTTTTATTTGATAAATGGGGACCTTATTTATCCGTATTTGCAGGGGTATTTTGGTTCGGATTGCTCTTTTTTGCAGGTATTACAAGCTCCTTAGCCATGGGTACGCCATGGGTAGGTTTTATGCAAGATGAATTTAAATGGCCACGCGAAAAGGCTGCCTTGTCTTTTGGTGCTATCATATTAGGTTTTGGCCTTCCTACGGTGCTTTACTTCAATTATGGGGTGTTTGATGAATACGATTATTGGGCTGGTACAGTAAGTTTAGTCGTATTTGCTTTGCTCGAAATCATCCTGTTTGCTTGGATATTTGGTATGGATAAGGCCTGGGCCGAAATCAAATCTGGAGCGGATATACATGTGCCTGAGGTATATAAATTTATCATTAAGTATGTAACTCCAGTGCTGCTTTTGGCTGTATTTGTTGGCGCTCTTGTATCGCCTCCTTTGGTTAAAAAATTAGAGATGTTTCCAGAAGATATATCGCAGAGATATGAGTATCAAGCATATTTTGATGAGAAAGGCTTTGACCTAAAAAGTGAAGAAAATGGGAGACTCATTTTATCCATGCGAAAAAATGATTTTGATGCAAAATTTGTTTCCGATGTGCAGTTCGAAAACCTTATGGCAGCTGAATTTAATTTACAAAGAACAGATTTTAAGCTCAATGATTTCCAAGAATGGGGCGTTCAACTAAGCAATGTATTTAAAGGTAAAGCTTGGGAGTTTGATAATTCCTCCATCGTAGCGCAAATTCAAAATAAAGCCATCAATGATAGATTGTTGGTAAGTACCGATGCACAAGAAATAAAAGAGCTTAAAAAGAAAAGAAAATTAGTAAATTTAGCCCGAGGCTTACTGCTATTTATGTTTTTCGGAATCGCTTTTTTGGTGTACCTAGCTTATATGAAAAGACAAAGAGCCTTATAATATTAATCAATCATGGAAAATTCAGCACTTATATTAATGATAGCTACACAGCTTACTGTGACTTCATTTACAGCATTTTTCTTTTATAAAGTTCTTACCAACAAAAAGAAACCTTGATGCTGCCATGTGGAGTCGTTTCAAAGAATATTTCCAGCTAAAACCCAGAGAGGCAAGAGGTTTGGGAGTACTTATGCTGGTACTTCTATTAATGCAAGTTTATATATATTCGATAGATAAATTTTACAAAGCACCCCAGCCTCCGTGGAATTTTGAATGGATAACTGTCCAGGAGCAAGATTCAGAGGAATTAATAGCTGACAAGGAAAATAACAATTTCAAAAGTAAGAAATATACACCTTTTGCTATTGACCTCAATGCTGCTACCATAGA
>CAYZUZ010000382.1:0-1620 GCA_964481795.1 uncultured Cryomorphaceae bacterium | reverse complement strand
AGCAGTTGATCTTCAACTTGGGTAAGTTCAAGGCTACCTACCAATCCTTCCTTGTACTTAATCAGGGTTTTGTCTTTTATTTTTTTGGAGGAGGCTACATTAGAAAGTCGGTTGTTATAATTAGCAAGGGCAAATTCGAAATCAGACTTGGCCGAAGCATGTTCTAGCGTTAAGGCAGATCGGGTTTGACTTTTGGCGATTTGCAGTCTATCCAGGTCTATTCTTGCTTTTGAGGTTTTCGCATAGCGATCCAATCCGGTAAACAAGCGCCAGTTTACACTTGCCCCAATCACAGTTACAGGCACCCAGAATTGATTAAAATTGAACATATCAAAGTTTTGACCAAAGTCATTTTGTGAATGGGAAATAAAACCCGTAACATTGGGTAAATAGGTCATTTGCTGATTCCTTAATTGGAGTTTGGCGCCCTGCTCTTGTAGGAGCAAACTGCGGAAATTGATATTTTCTTCTACTTTAAAAGGCGACTGTACTAAATCTAATTGCGAACTCACCTCTGCTACCACGGTTTCCAAGGCGTCGGTCAAAAATACCTCTTGATCCAATGGTAAACCAATTTGTAAATTAAAAACCATTTTTGCAATCTTTGCCTGACGCTCAGCATTTTCGAGGTTGTTTTTTACATTGTTTACCAGTATTTGAAGTTGATCTACATCTTGTTCCTCTACAAATCCCTCTCGTAAAAGGGCTTTGTTCTCCTCAAAAGTGCTGCTCAATACGGCAAGATTTTCAGAAAGTAACTTAGCTAAATTCTCAGTAACCAGCACGCTGCCGTAGTTTTGAGTAATGAGTTCTGTGGTTTCATTTTTTGAAATTTCTACATCTACACGGGCACTTTCTTTAAATACTCTACTCGCCATAAGTGCCACTATGTACGAGCCATCAAATATCAATTGACTCGCTGTGATGCCGTAGCTCGACTGATGGGGTACGCCAAACTCCACTAAAATAAAACCTTCATCAGCCGGGTTGCCTGTGATAAAGGAAGCGGGCAATGGCGTTTGCGGAATTTGAGCATTGTAATTGTGTTCGGCTTTTGCGTTGATTTGCGGTAGCCCCAATGCAGCTGTTTCTTGAATGGTTTTTTTGGCTTTTTCAAGTTCCAATTCTTTATCCTTTACCGAATAAGAATTTTTTAGAGCCATTTCTTTGGCTTCCTTCAAGCTGAGCTTTATTTGGGATTGGGCTACGTTACTTACGCAAAAGCTTATTGCAATAAATAAAATGGATGTTATCCTCATGGTTTGGTAATTTTACTTTCTAAATAATTGAGTCCGATATGGGTAGCTATACCTCTGATGTGATATATCAAGGCTTCGTGGGCTACTTGATTGATGTTGAATTGTTCTATTGGGAAGTAATTTTCGTCAGAGAGCATGAGCAATCTGGCGTAATTAAGATTGGCAATGATGTTTACATCAAAATCTTCTCGGTACAATCCTTTGCGTATTCCTCGCTCTAGGTTGTTTTTCATCAAGCCTAAAAAATGTTTTTGCTTGGTTTCGGCTATGGCCTTGTAAGTTTCCAGATAGTATTTTTTTAGCTGAAATTCAATAGCTTGGTGTTGCAAATGCGAAAATTTTCGCATCATCACATCGATCA
>CAYZUZ010000381.1:0-1627 GCA_964481795.1 uncultured Cryomorphaceae bacterium | reverse complement strand
CGGTCTTGAGGTCTTTTATCACTAAATCCACTAAAAATATTAACCGCTTCGAAGCTCACATGCCAATCCATAGGCACGATGATTTTTGCCCCCGAAAAAATCAGATTAAGCTCCAATACAGCTGTTTCATTTTGCATTTGAGCTGCGCTAAAATTAAACTGTGCACTGCCAAAAAGCGCAGTAGCACTGCCCCCTGAAAAATTTGTGCCTGCAAAACTTCTTTCGTTGCTGCCCAAGATTACTACCTCATCTACTTCATTAGAAATAGAGTGGGCACTCAAGTGGTTTTCAGAATTTCTGCTTTTTGCTTTTTTACTGCCATAAATCAGTGTGATGCCTATAAAAATGATCAGACCAGGCCAAAAGATGTCCCAAAAGTTTTTGTCTAATTGAAAATACTTGGAAACATGAAAAAACAAACCTACAGCAATGAGCAGTATACCCCAGAGTCTGTTTTCTGAATTTAGGGAGAATATGCCAATAAACACGAGAATGCTTGGCCAAGAAAAGATAACGCGTACTACTTGCCTAGGCAGCAAATCAAAATTATTGAGCAATACAAGTACGCCCGCCAATACGATGATCAGCCCTAAAATAGTGGTTTGAGATTTTTTGAAGGTGTTGGTAGTCATGAGGTAAAGGGGATTTGGTTTGGTCAAAAATAGCCAAAACAATCCAAACTCGTAGCATTAAGGAATCAAAGACCCACTTAAGCGCAAAAGGCTCACCTCGGCACCTACTATGTAATAGAGCGATTCGTAAACACGTACTTTAGCCTGAATGAGGCTTCTTTGTAACTCTCTTAATTCCAGCTCAATGATTAACCCTTTTTCGTAACGCTTGAGTGCAATCTGGTAATTTTTTTCTAGATTTTCAAGATTCCGCTTTTCAATTTCCCAAATTTCCTGTTCGTTTTGATGATTTTTTTGGGCTTGTAAAAAAGCGTTTCTATTGAGAATTTTGGTTTCGTCGATGTCCAATTTTGCGTTTTCTAGCGCCAGCTCCAGCGATTTATTTCTGCGATGATCTGTAAATCCATTGAACAAATTCCAGCGGATGCCTACCCCTACTATGCCGCCTCGGTTGTTGAGCTCTGCCAAAAATCCCACCTCATTTACTTGCCTGCTGATGTTGTACTCACCAAACACCCCTACTTGCGGCATAAAGGTAGACTTATTTGCTTGCAACTCCTTGTTTCTGAGCACCTCTTGCGCTCTCAGGGCTTTGATGTTTTGATTTTCGCTTTGCATTTTTTGAAACAACTCTGCATAGGCAAAGGCCGTAGGACCTTGTATTTCGTCGGTAGGAATGGGCAGTACATTTTGCAGCGTATCGCCTATTAAATACTGAAGATTCAATTGCTCTTGGTAGAGCATCTGAGCCTGACGCTTAAATAAGGTGCTGTCTACATACAAATCATTGCTTGCCTGCAACCTTTCTACCTCATTGGCCATGCCTAGGGTATATCGCTTATCTACCAAGTCGTAGCGTTGCTTACTGAGTTGGATGTTTTCTTGATAAATTTCCAGAGTTTTTGAAAAGAGCAAAGTGCGATAATATGCCTGTATGATGAGTTCTAAGGTGTTTTCCACTTCCATTTGGAGCTGTATGTCGGCTAGGGCTTCGC
>CAYZUZ010000380.1:0-1633 GCA_964481795.1 uncultured Cryomorphaceae bacterium | reverse complement strand
ATAGTAACGGCCACTGGTAATTGCAATATTATTTCTGAGGCGCATTTCAGAAAAATGCGTGACAAAACCATCGTTTGCAATATCGGCCATTTCGATAACGAGATTGATGTATCGTGGTTGAACAAAACCTACGGTAAGACTAAAGTAGTTATAAAGCCTCAGGTAGATATGTACAATATCGATGGTAAGGATATAATCTTGCTAGCTGAAGGTCGCCTGGTAAATCTTGGCTGCGCTACAGGTCACCCTTCATTTGTAATGTCGAACTCATTTACAAACCAAACGCTGGCTCAAATCGAGCTTTGGAAAAATGAAGGCGATTACAAAAATGAAGTTTATATGCTGCCAAAGCATCTGGATGAAAAAGTAGCGATGCTGCACCTTGCCAAAATAGGGGTTGAGCTTGATAATTTATCTAAAGAACAAGCCGACTACATAGGTGTAGATGTAAAAGGCCCATTCAAGCCTGATTACTACAGATATTAATAGTGTAAAATACGAGTTGATCTTCCTTGATAATTTTCATCAGGGTGATTGTTGACTTAAGTATTATAATTATCAGCCCATTCGATTTTTAGACTCGATGGGCTGATTTTTTTTGTTCAGGGCAAAAATAATTGGTCGATGTATTTCCAATTATAAGTGATTGAAAGTCAAAGATTTTTAGTGGTTTGTGCAGGAGTTTAAAGTGGTTTTTAATGCTTTTCCTGATCATTTGTTTGTAAATAGCCGTACCCATATCTTGAAATTGCGTATGGATAAAGCAGACAGGTAATAAATCAAGCGCTTTTTGATCTTTTAATTCATGAATAACTGCTTTTTTTGACCCTGCTATTTTATTGGCAAGCAAATTGCGGAAATGTCAATATCGTTTTTTAGAATTTAAATATTTTCAACAAAAACATTTACCAATGAAAAGAATCACACTATTAATGGCCTGTTTTGTAGTATTGAGCAGCCAGGCGTTTGCCCAAAAAATCTTCTCTTTTGGCCCCAGAGTAGGTGTTAGCTCTTCTACACTCAATATCAAAGATAGCGATGGCTATAGATTTGATAGTGAAGGTGCTCAGTTGGGTTTTCATGCTGGTGCATTTGCGCGGATTAGTATACCGGTTATCGGCATTTATGTTCAGCCGGAAGTTTTATTTACGAGTAACTCAGGAAAAGTAAATGTAAACGGCCCATCGGTTACTGATCAAATTAGAAATTACGATTTTAATCGAATTGATGTGCCGATCATGATTGGTTTTAAAACTGCCAAGGTGCTTAGATTTAATGTAGGCCCCAGCTTTAGCTATTTGTTATCGGCTAAGGAAGATGGTACCAGCATAAAAGAAGATTATAAAAACTCCACTATAGGATATCAGGCAGGTATAGGCTTGGATTTAGGTCCCCTGTTGGTAGACTTGAAATACGAAGGTAATCTGAGCAAGTTTGGAGAGCAGATAACTATAGTAGAAGGCACCTCTTTCAACACTGACCAACGAGTTAACCAATTTATCCTGAGCTTAGGCTTTAGGTTGTAGTTTCACAAAGCATAATTTTTATACACAAACCATGAAGGTTGGCCACTGGTCAGCCTTTTTTGGTTTTGGAGGTGAAAAGCCTGCCTGCTGCAAGCAGGCTTGCCTAC
>CAYZUZ010000379.1:0-1651 GCA_964481795.1 uncultured Cryomorphaceae bacterium | reverse complement strand
CTACTTGATAGGGCCTGCGATAAGAGGCAGGATAAAAAAGCACCTTCCTATTGGGTAGTAATACCTCCAAATCGTTCAAAAAATAGGCGGCTTCCTCCTTATTGGGCAGTATATAGAGTAGATTTTGATTCAAGTTTTTAAAAAGTGCTGATGCTACTACAGAGGCTAGCGAGCCAGCCAACGATTGAGCCAAGAGGCAGTTACCCTCGCGTTGGGTCAGTTTTTGTACAATTTCTGCTACTCGTGCATCCTTTTCGTAGTGATGTAGTAATTCTTTTAAGTTACTTTGTGTAGCTAGTAGGGTCTCATTCATATCGCACTATTACTGCAAGGTGGTTATCATCTTTTGAACCAATGGAGTAACACCGCTAAAGAAAAATTCAACGGCTATTACCATTACAATCAATCCCATCAGGCGCATCATCACATTGGTTCCTGTTTCGCCAAAAAAGTTCAATATTTTTGACCCATACACCAAGGCTGTAAGTACTATAAAACACACCACAGCCATCACGAGTATCAAAAGGGTTTTTTGGGGATAGGTGCTCGAATCTTGCATCAATACGATGGCATTGGTAATGGCTCCAGGTCCGGTAATCATGGGTATGGCCAAGGGTGTAATGGAAATATCACCTACATACTTTTTCACTTCTTTGGGGGGTTCTTTCATCCTACCCAAGCGGGCTTGCAGCATGTCTTGCCCCATCATAAAAAATATAATACCACCCACCACGCGTAAACTATGCACTGAAATGCCAAAAAAATTAAACACCAATTCGCCCGTGAGGGCAAAGCCTACCAAGGTAAAAAAGGCTACAGTACAGGCTTTTATGGCTGTTTTTACGCGGTCTTTTTGTTCCAATGAGCTGGTCATGGCCAAAAAAACTGGTATCACGCCCAAGGGATTCATCACCGTAATAAAACTGGTGAAGGCTACAAGGGTAAAATTAAATAGTTGGTCCATTTTTATCTGGGCTTCAAATCCAGCATTTTGATAGCAGTAACAGCTGCTTCTATGCCTTTGTTGCCCAGTGCACCACCCGATCTAGCAATACTTTGTTCGCGTGTATTATCGGTCAATACACAGGCTATTACGGGTATGGGCAGTTGTAAGTTGAGCTCAGTGATGCCGTGAAATACGCTTTGACACACATACTCAAAGTGCATGGTTTCGCCTTTTATAACACAGCCTATGGCAATAATGGCATCTACTCCAAGCTCTGCGGCCTTGCGACTGCCATAGGTGAGCTCTACACTGCCAGGCACATCCAACCACAATAGGTTTTGAGGCTGTGCACCTAAATCAATGAGGGTATCGTAGGCTCCTTGGGCCAAATTGTGGGTAATTTCATCGTTCCACTCGGCAACTACCAGTGCTATGCGAAACGAAAAAGCCGACTTGAGTCGGCTTTTGTCGTAATGAGATAAGTTTTTATTAGCGGTAGCCATGTTTTATTGTTGGTTAGCTATTTTGCCTTCTATGCGACCTAAATGTCTTCGTATGCCTGAAGCTTCTCTGCTGTCTTTGTATTCGCTTTCAATTTTCTTGAAATTTTCAAGCGCTAATTTTAGATTTCCTTGCATTTCTGCTACCTGACCAGCTTTCATCAAGTACATAGGAATCACAAAATTATTTTTGCTGGCCTTGCTT
>CAYZUZ010000378.1:0-1655 GCA_964481795.1 uncultured Cryomorphaceae bacterium | reverse complement strand
GCAGCCTTTGGCCTGTACAGGCTAGGCGCTGCTCAGCGCAGAACTCGTAGATATAAATACCGTAAAAATTAAGCTATGATCACAAAAGACACAGCCCGCCTCATTTTCAACGCTTACAGCGAAATTGACAAGGGCAAAAAATTACTGAAAGATTTCAAAGATCAGATTAAAACATCCGGTAGCTTGGAGTTGAAAGATGCTTTTGGATATCCTGCTGAAATACAGATGGGCATCCCTGCTGGGCCTTCAAGCCAAAGGCTTTTTAACGTGCCCAAGGAAATTGCGATTGATGTGATCGAAAGACACATCGAGGGACAAAAGGAAGAGCTTAAAAGGCTCAAGGAGGTAGCAAAACAAGAGTTGGATCTATTAACTCTTGATGTATGAAACAGACACCTATGCCCTTCCAAACCGATATGGTGCAAGCTGTTTTGGATTTGAGAAAAACCCAAACGCGTAGAGCTAGAGGTTTAAAAAGGTTCAATGCTGATCCTGATTTTTGGTCTAGAAAAGGAAATCCAAGTAAAGCTATACATACACTTTGGGATGCTACAGTAGAGCCTAACCCCAATCCTATTGTAGTATTATGTGGCTTTAAAGATCCGCTTGGAAATATTGAGTATGTAAAATGCCCCTACGGCAAAGTCGGAGATCTTCTATGGGTGAAGGAAACCTTTCAACAGCGTTCTGAACCTGCGCAAGCAAAAGGCTTTGATAAGTTCTACTACAAAGCAGGATGGGAAGGTTGTACCGATGGAGGCTGGAAACCCTCTCTTTTCATGCCCAAGGAAGCCGCGCGAATTTGGCTTAAAATCACCGACATAAAGGTGGAGCGCTTGCAGGATATAAGTGAGGATGACGCTAAAGCTGAGGGTGTTGAATTAATAGAACATATTGGAAACTGTCCTATGTATAAACATTATTTAACACCAAAAAATGGTTATGCATTGGATGTAATACATTCATTTGAGACTCTATTTCAATCCATTAACGGCCCCGATTCTTGGAATCTCAACCCCTGGGTGTGGGTTATATCATTTCAAATAACCAATAATCCAAACAAATAATGAAAAACGTAGAAAACAACTTGATGATGGTGCGCTTTTACCAGGCACGCAACATCATGCTGGAGCGCTATCCAAAAACGGTAAAGCGATTTTACTTCTTTGCAAAAACACTTACTTACAGAGATGATATAAGGAAGTATAAGCGGCAATTGGTAGAGCGTATACGCAAGCTCTATGCCCACAAGGATCACATCAAAGAGCATGAGATATTACTCACAGCACACCTGATGAGCAAAGAAACCAAAAACTTTGACCAAGCGCGCATGTACATGAGTGCCGGCTGGGAACTTCTGAATGAAGATAGCCAATGATTTTGAAGCAAATAGAAGCTAAAAGGCAAGATGCCCTACTGTGGGCATCGGCCAAGCTTTTTGCGGCCGCACCTGATGACTATGGCAAGCAAAAAGCACTGCTACAGGTAGGCCAATACATAAGCTACATAGGCCAAGATATACCTAGAAATGGGTATATAGATAAAGTAGCTAAGGCCAACAAGTTGCCCAAAAAAACGGTGCAAACCGTGGTAATGGAAATTATAGAGGAACGCATAAAAAAGGCTACCGAGCAAGACAAGGCCGCCAACTTGGT
>CAYZUZ010000377.1:0-1666 GCA_964481795.1 uncultured Cryomorphaceae bacterium | reverse complement strand
AAAGCAGCATTGTTAGGTGCGAATACTGTAAGACTTGCATTGGCATCAGCAACTGCGCTAACCAAGTTGGTACGAGTAAGAGCATCTACCAAAATTGAGAAGTTGGCATCAGCTGAGGCAATTTGAGCAATTGTTTGTGGAGCAGGTGGATTAGGTGTGTTGTTTTCTTCATCTTTTTTGCATGAAGTAAAAGTGAGGCCTAAGGCCATAATCATCATTGCGATTTTTTTCATCGTTTTTAAGATTTAAAGGTTTATTATTGTTTAAGTTCTTAAACGCAATGATTAAACAAAAGGTTAGTCGACTAGGTGAAAATAAAAAAGGAAGAACTGTAAATACGGGAAGATTTACACAGTTAAAAATTTGATTTTAAACACTTTAATGTACTTTTTTAATTTTCTGTGAATACACAACATTAACTAGATGTTAAGAGAAGATAAACAAACTTTAAAGCCATTCAGCCACGAAAGTTTGCACGAATTCTTCCCAAGGAGTGGTCAAATATTGCTTTGAACCAAAATATTTGAGCACAGGCTCTATTTGTGCGGGAGCCATATAACCTTGTATGGGAGTAAGAAGCTCCAAATTCTCGTTGAGGTAAGCTGTAGTAGGATAAGCCAAGCGGCCATTTACGGCAAATAAACCACTAAAAGGATGGGTATTGTTTCTGCTATTGGCTTTAGCAGGGTCGTAGCCTTCATTTATAAGTGTTTGATTTTGAAACACTACAGTGTCATTTCCTTCGGCATTAAACTTAACGGCTACAAAATGCTTGTTGATATATTCCACTACCCTTGGATCGCTAAATGTATTTCTATCGAGCATTTTACAAGGCCCACACCACTGAGTATATACATCAATAAAAATGATTTTGGATTCCTTTTTTGCAATCTTTTCTGCCTCGTTGAAGGATTTCCACTGTATGCCTTGTGCACTTAGTTGAAAACTTAAAACACTTATTACCAAGAAAAATACGTTCTTCATTACTTTTGAATTAAAATAAAATACCGTTGATACAAAGTTCAGCTAAAATAGCCCAAAGGCTCATAACTATAACTGCTTTTTTCAGTTTCTATTTTACTCAAGCACAAACCCTTGAATTTAAAGAGTTTGAAGTATATTTTAATCTCGATAGCGACAAGTTACAAAAAGATGCTCGAAAAATTTTGGACGATTACTTATTTGGTGAAGACCGCATAAGACTCGTAACCGTAGAGGTTTTTGGCCATTGCGATACTTTGGGCAGTGATGAACACAACATCGACTTATCAAAAAGAAGGGTTCAAAGTGTAAAACTTTATTTGCTAAGCAAAGGCATAGAGCTACGCGAAATAGCCACCAACCACTTTGGTCGCGACAAGCCAAAATATCCAAACTTAATTGATAGTTTGCGACCTTATAATAGAAGGTGCGAAATAGTTGCCGGCTTTGTGCCCAAAATACCCGGCTACAGCCCCCTTAAAATAACCGACTTGGCTTTAGAAAAAGGCCAAACCTATGAACTTCCCAATCTTCATTTTATATCCAACCAAGTGGTTCCTCATTATTATAGTTATCAAGTTTTAAATGATTTGCTCAAGGTTTTATACCAGCGCGAAGGCTTGTATGTAGAGCTGCAAGGCCATGTATGCTGCACCAACGATATGGAGCTTTCACATGCTCGGGC
>CAYZUZ010000376.1:0-1719 GCA_964481795.1 uncultured Cryomorphaceae bacterium | reverse complement strand
AAAGACATCACTACCGAAGACCCGAAAGCCTTTCAACCCTTTAACGGAACAAACTAATGCAAGACATCGCCATATATGGAGCAGGTGGCTTTGGAAAAGAAGTTGCTTGTATACTCAATAAAATAAATGAAAAAGAACCTACTTGGAATTTATTAGGATTTTTTGACGATGGAGTGGCAGCAGAAACTCAAGTTTCACATTTTGGAAAGGTATTGGGTAACTGTGATGCACTAAACACTTGGGAAAAGCCCTTGGCCATAGCCTTTGCAATTGGCAGTCCTAAAATTTTAGAATTGCTCGTTGGAAAAATCAAAAATCCACAAGTACACTTTCCCAATATCATACACCATGAAGTGTTTTTTGCAGACCCTGTATCACTCAAAATGGGACAAGGAAACGTTGTGGTAAGAGGCTGCTCCTTTTCGGTTGATGTAAGCGTAGGCGATTTTAATCAATTCAACAGCATATCAGCCCTTGCTCACGATGTAGTTGTAGGCTCTTACAATGTTTTTATGCCCCTTACGAGGGTTTCCGGTGAAGCTCAAATAGGTAATAGCAATGTTTTTGGATTGAACACCTTAATTTTACAAGGCATTAAAATAGGCAATCAGGTTCGTACAGGTCCTGGGGCTGTATTGATGACCAAACCCAAAGATGGAAATTTATATATGGGCAACCCTGCCCGCAAAACAATCTTATAAATGGCATTATTTAGCTTTAACAACATAAAAATCAGCGGAATTTCTTGTGTGATTCCTAAAAATGTGGTGCATACCGAAAGCTTCAAAGATCGATTCGGAGCCGAGGAAGTAGATAAGTTCATGCAAATGACAGGCATTACGCAAACCCGTTGGACCTCTGAGAAACAGACCGCCTCTGACTTGGCTACTGCCGCAGCTCAAAATTTGATAGAAAAGAAAGGATTGAATCCTCAAGACATCAAAGCCTTGGTATTTGGTACACATAGTCCTGATTACAGAAGGCCTGCCTCAGCTTTTGTGATTCAAAAACAATTGGGATTGAGCACAGAAGCAGCAGTTTTTGATATCAGCCTGGGATGCTCATCGGCAGTGTATGGTTTACAGGTAGTAGCCTCCATGATGGCCAATTCGGATATTGATAAAGCGATTTTGGTATTGGGCGATACCGCTAGCAAAACCACCAATCCCAAAGACAGGGCTTCCATTATGTTGATAGGAGAAGCAGGAGTGGCCGTATATTTAGAAAAAACCCAAGAGAATACCGTGCCTATCAAGTCCTTAATGCGATCGGATGGAGCGGGATATCGCTATTTGATAGTACCCGCAGGAGGCTACAGAAATCTACATGCGAGTCATGACGATGAAGTGTGTCACGACGGCAATCCCCGCAATCTTCACAATTCCTTTATGCAGGGTACTTCTGTATTTACCTTTACCATATCGGATGTACCTAAAGCAATAAAAGATTATTTGGCGCTCACAGAAACTACCGTAGAAGACTATGATGTATTTGCTTTTCATCAAGCCAATTTATTGATACTCAAACAAATTGCCAAGAAACTTAAAATTCCTATGGAAAAGATGCCTTTGACCTTGCCCATTTATGGCAATACCTCAGGTGCTTCTCCATTGGTAAGTTTGTGTGAATTTTATGGTAAGGTAGAAAATCAAAAGCTCAAAACGATGTTGATAGGTTTTGGAGTGGGTATTTCTTGGGGAGTTACTTCTTTAGAATTGG
>CAYZUZ010000375.1:0-1727 GCA_964481795.1 uncultured Cryomorphaceae bacterium | reverse complement strand
CAATTGCCAAAATCTGTTGTCCGGCCTTGTACTTCTCAAGCGATTGGCCTATACATTCATAATTGAGCACCGTAAGTACCCGTGCATCATCTTCAAACAAAGAGCTAACAGCGTAGTGCATACCTACTTGAGTAAGACTCAATCGCTTGTTTTTCACCTGTTTTTTATAAATATCCTCACCCGTGCCATGCTCTTTTAAATTAGATTTTGCCAGGCGCAAATGATTGTAAAATTCTGTGTAAAGATCCACATCCTTCACATCCTCAGCCAATTGTATGGCTCGCTCGGCATATTGTAAAATTTGTACAGTTTCGATACCCGATAATTCATTAAAAAACCAACCGCAGGAGGTATACATGTATAGCGACATCTTTTGCATTTCGAGCATGCGTATGATTTTGGTAATCTCAGCGCTTGTCAAAGTATCATGAATATTATCCTGGATAAAGGCTTTAATTTTTGACTTACTTCGCTGACTAAATACACTTTCGTACACATTGCGCAAGTGCCAAGGATTGGGGTGGTAGGGTTTCAAGGTTTCTTCGAAAATGGTGGCCAACTCATCACGGAGATAATCCAAAGCATTGCGCAAAGGCGCTCTCCACTCTTGCGTCCAATGATCCTCGCCCCCAGTTTTGCAGCCGCAATTGCTCCGCCAGCGCTCTACCCCATGCGCACAGCTCCACGAGGAGTTTTCGTGTATTTCTACCTCATATTCAGGCGGAAAGCGCTTGAGGAACAATCCATAATTGACCAATTCCACATCGGATTGTTTGTTGAGATAATCGGCACAAAAAGCCAGTGCCATATCACCATTGCGGTGGTGGTGGCCATAGCTTTCGCCATCGGTAGCTATATGTACCAATTGTGCTTCGCTGCGGCCATCAAAAGCATGTAGTAATTGATGGGCAAAGTTTTTACCATCGTTCAAAAAACCCTTAAAAGCCACGCCTTGAGAGAGTTCACCATCATAAAAAAAGAGGTTTATTTTATTGCCAGAAGGCAAATTGCAGAGATAAGCCCGCTTGGTATCTACGCCATTGTGCCAAGATTCATCGCCTATTTTTTTGAAACGCTTGGCCTGCGAAGGAGCCAATACCGTGAACTTTATTTTATTTTCTGCCAGAACCTCCAGGGTTTCAGTATCTACGGCAGTTTCTGAGAGCCACATACCCTCAGGCGAGCGGCCAAAGCGACGTTTAAAATCGTGTATGCCCCAAATGACTTGAGTTTCCTTATCTCTGCGATTGGCCAGCGGCATGATGATGTGGTTGTAAGCTTGCGCCAATGCAGAACCGTGCCCCTCAAATTGCAAAACACTTTGATAATCAGCTTCGATGATGGATTTGTACACAGCCGGTTCATGCACCTCGAGCCAGCTGAGCAAAGTAGGCCCAAAATTGAAGCTCATGCGCACATAATTATTTACGATATTGGCTATTTTTCCATTTTCATTTAAGATTCTGCTTACACCATTAGGACGGTAGCATTCGCGGGTAATGCGTTCATTCCAATCGTGATAGGGATGTGCAGACTCTTGAATTTCAATCTCCTCGAGCCAAGCATTTTCGCGAGGTGGCTGGTAATAGTGTCCGTGTATACAGATATATTTTTTACATTCGCTCATAGCGCCTTTGTATTTAAAGGTTGATAGCCAAACCTATGAAAATAAATGATAATGAATGGAAGGGTTTTATAAACTAATAAAGGTTTTTATAAACAGGTAA
>CAYZUZ010000374.1:0-1728 GCA_964481795.1 uncultured Cryomorphaceae bacterium | reverse complement strand
ACAGAAATTTTAGAGGTTTTCCTGGGTGGGGCGAAATTTACCAAGAAATGTTTGGTGCCAATGAAGATATTGAAAAAGCCATCAAGCGCTCTACAAAAAAGAAAAGTTGGTTTAGATTTTAAAAACCATACATAATTGATAGTTAACAATTCAGAAGATATTGAATGATATATTACAAGACAAAAGAAGAAATTGAAATCATGCGCAGAGCAGCGCAATTAGTTTCCAAAACATTGGGCATGTTAGCCGCAGAAATAAAACCTGGCATCGATACACTGCACTTAGATAAATTGGCAGAGCAATTCATACGCGACCACAAGGGGATACCTGCTTTTTTAGGCCAATACGACTTTCCTAACTCATTGTGCATCAGTGCAAACGACCAAGTAGTACATGGTATTCCTAGCAAAAAACCCTTACAAGAAGGCGATGTTGTTTCTATTGATTGTGGGGTAATCCTCGATGGATATTATGGCGACCACGCCTACACATTTATGGTAGGAAAAGTTGCTCCTGAGGTCAAAAAACTACTCAAAGTAACCCTTGAATGTTTAGAAATAGGAATAGAAGAATTCCGTGAGGGAAATAGAATAGGCGACCTCGGCTATGTAATTCAGACCCATGCTGAATCGCATGGGTATGGAGTAGTGCGCGAGTTGGTTGGGCATGGCTTGGGCCGCAGCATTCACGAAGACCCTCAAGTACCCAATTATGGCAAAAGAGGAAGAGGAAAAAAGATACAAGAAGGACTCGTCATTGCCTTGGAACCCATGATTAATATGGGTACCCATAGAGTAAAACAACTCAAAGATGGCTGGAGCATAGTAACACACGATGGCAAGCCCTCAGCCCATTTTGAACACGACATAGCCTGTGTTGATGGCAAAGCCGATGTTTTATCTACGTTTGATTATATATATGAAGCACTCGGAGGTGATCCCTTGGCAAATGTGAAAACAAAATAGTATTTCCTTCAACAGATAATATCTAAGAAATTCGATTTTAGCTTAGCTCAAGGTTTACAAATTCAATTATCCACTTTAGGCTTTCAACTTTTTTCTTACCAGCATTAAAGAAAGATATCCCGTGAAAGCCATAATGAAAAAACCTAGTAGAAAAGGAATATCAAATCTAAATCCGTAGAGATAACCACCTAAAATGGGACCTATCAACCTACCTAAGGAGCCACTCGATTGGGCTACCCCTAGTATGGCTCCTTGCTCATGCTTACCCGCTGATTGCGAGAGCAAAGAGCTGATGGTAGGAGCTAAGAAAGCATTACCCATAGATAAAAAAACCAAACTAATAAGCTCAAGAGGCACAAATAAATCAATAGGTACGTAAGGCATAGTAAGTAAGCCTAAACCTACCAAAACATTGCCAAGAGTAAGCAGTTTTCGCTCACCTAATTTTCTATTGAACCAACCCAATAATGTACCTTGTATGGTAACTGCGAGTAAGCCTATGAATCCAAAAACGTATCCTATTTGCTTTGAATTAAGACCAAAATGACCTTCCCACATAATGGTAGAGGTAATTTGCATCATAGAAAAGGCTACAATAAAAATAACATTGATAATGAGTAACTCTCGTATTATTGGACGTTTCAATCCATCTATCAATCCTGAAAATGGATTCTTGATTTGAAGAACCTCTGCCTTGCCCTCCAACAAACTTTCAGGAAGTAAAAAATAAGCCAATATAAAATTGAGCAATGAGATTCCTGCG
>CAYZUZ010000373.1:0-1737 GCA_964481795.1 uncultured Cryomorphaceae bacterium | reverse complement strand
GGTTATGCTCACTTTTGGCTTACTTTCATAAGCGCTTATGGGGTGTTTTTCCCAATGCACTTCTTAGGTATGAATGGTCTTCCAAGGCGTTATTATACCAACACAGCATTCCCCATGTTTGATAATCTTGCTGATATCAATGTGCTCATATCAATATTTGCTATTGGTGGCGCTATAGCGCAGGCTATATTCTTTGCAAACTTTATATACGGTGCTTTGCGTGGACCAAAGGCTACACAAAATCCATGGAGGTCAAATACTTTAGAGTGGACTACTCCTGTAGAGCATATTCATGGTAACTGGCCTGGTGAAATTCCTGAAGTACACCGTTGGGCTTATGATTATAGCAAGCCTGGTGCTGAGGATGATTTTGTACCTCAAATAGTACCAATGAGCGATAAAGAAAAAGAAGAGGCTCAACATTAAAATAATATGTATAGTATAAAAAAAGCAGCGTTAAGCTGCTTTTTTTATGTCCTTATTTCAGAATGAGTAATGGTTTAGATTGATCAAGTTTTGTGTTTTCATTCAGCTCAGAGTAGGTATTTGTACTTGGTAATTGATTTTCTAATGGATAAAATGTATTCAAATAAAAAATCCCTTTGAGTATTGTGCTCAAAGGGATTTTTTTATGTGCTATGAATCAATGAAATAATTCTAAATCAAAAGCGATTGGGTCTAGTCTTGAGTTTCCTCTGTATTGATATCATTAGATTCTTCAGAATTTGAAGGGCTAATTTCGTCATCCAAAATAGATTCTGGTTTTACGATTTCAACTTCTTCATCTTCAGCTGCGGGCACTCTACAAACGGAAGCTATCGAGTCATTACCTCTCAAATTGATGAGTTTAACACCTTGAGTAGCTCTTCCTTGAATACGTAAATCGGCAATTTTCATGCGTATGGCTACACCTTTTTTATTGATGATGATCAAATCATCTTCATCGGTTACATCTTTTATAGCAACGAGATCACCAGTTTTATCGGTAATATTTAGGGTTTTAACGCCTTTTCCGCCTCTGTTTGTAACGCGATAGTCTTCTATGCTTGTGCGTTTGCCATATCCTTTTTCAGAAACCACCAAAATATCTTTCTCTTGATTGGAAATGGTCACCATACCCACTACTTCGTCGCTTTCTTCCATATTAATTCCTCTTACTCCTGAAGCATTTCTTCCCATCGGTCTAATCGCACTTTCGTGAAAGCGAATGGCCTTACCAGAGCGCACGGCAATTAAAATTTCAGAGTCGCCCGTACTTAGTCTTGCTTCGAGCAAGGTATCACCTTCACGCACATTGATGGCATTGATTCCATTTGTTCTGGGTCTGGAATAGGCTTCAAGCGATGTTTTTTTAATGATTCCTTTTTTGGTCACTAAGGTGATATAATGCTTTTCGAGATACTCAGGGTCTTTTAAATTCAATACATTGATATAAGCAAGTATTTTATCGTTACCTGGTATGTTGATCAGATTTTGGATAGCTCTTCCTTTAGATGCCTTAGAGCCTTCAGGTATTTCATAAACTTTGAGCCAAAAGCACCTGCCTTCTTCAGAGAAAAAGAGCATATAATTGTGATTGGTAGCTACAAATACATGTTCAATGAAATCTTCGTCGCGGGTAGATACACCTTTTTGCCCTACACCACCGCGTGATTGTGTGCGATACTCGCTCAACAATGTACGTTTGATATAGCCAGCATGCGAAATAGTAATCACTACTTCCGAATCAGGAATCAT
>CAYZUZ010000372.1:0-1744 GCA_964481795.1 uncultured Cryomorphaceae bacterium | reverse complement strand
GACATTCCTTTGCTACGCATTTGGTACAAGGTGGCGCTGATTTGCGGGTAGTACAGGATTTATTGGGCCACGAAAGCATCATTACTACTGAGATATATACCCATTTGAGCAAAGAACATTTGATACAAACGCTTATCAAATACCATCCTAGGGCTTAGTTTTTAGGTAAAATTATTCCTTTTTCAACTGTTGGAATACCCGCTGAACGATTTGCTCTGCTGCCGGACAAATAGCTACATTTTTTTCAGTGAGTTTCAATATTTCGTGTTGTCGTTTTCTATCCGTATGTGGATATTCCCTGCAAGCTTTAGGGCGATGGTCGTAAACCCCACATGCATTATCAGGTTGCAAAAAAGGACAAGGTACACTTTGTAAAACATAATCTCCTTCTTCATCAATTTTTAAAAAACGAGTTACAAAGTCTCCTTCTTTTAATTTCAAATGTTTTGATAAACGTGTGATGTCAGGCGGAGTAAAAAGAGGACCCGTGGTTTTGCAGCATTGAGCACAGCTTAAGCAATCAAACTGCGAAAACACTTGATCATGCGACTCTTTCATTTCAGTATCCAACACAGCAGGTTTTTGACCTTTCAAAAAAGTAAAAACCCCTTTCCAGGGGTTTTCAGTACTATTTTTTCTTTTTGCCTTTTTTGCCATCTTTTTTGCTTTGCTTCAGAGCTTTTTTCTTGGCTTTTTTGCCTTTCTTCTCATCCCAATCGGCTACAAAAACATTGGTATCTCTTGTACCTCCGTTGTTTCTGTTGGAGCTAAAAACCAGCTTTTTGCCATCCCACGAAAACATAGGAAAGGCATCAAAAGTATTGTCGAAGGTCAATTGCTCCAGTCCTGTTCCATCTTCATTGATAATAAAGATATTGAACTGATAGCCTCGCTTGGTGTGGTGGTTGCTGCTGAAAACGATTCGCTTGCCATCGGGGTGGTAGTAAGGAGCCCAATTGGCACCTCCGAGTTGAGTTACTTGGCGCAAATCGCTGCCATCTACATTGCAAGTGTATATCTGCATATTGGTAGGTTTTACCAATCCCATAGCCAAAAGTCTTTTGTACTCCTCTGCATCTTTTTCGTTGTCGAATCGAGAAGCTCTGAAAACTAATTTTTTACCATCAGGCGAAAAGAATGCTCCACCGTCGTATCCCAATCCAGTTGTAACTTGCTTAAAATCAGACCCATCTAAATTCATGGTCCAAAGTTCTAAATCGCCCGAACGATCTGAGGTAAATACGATTTTATCCCCCTGAGGCGATAGAGTAGCCTCGGCATCATAACCCACTCTATCCGTGAGTTTTTGAACTACATTTCCTTTTAAATCATACACATAGATATCAAATGTATTGTACAATGGCCATACATAACCTTGAGACTTGTCGGGCTCAGGCGGACACTCATCGCCACCTTGGTGCGTACTGGCAAATAAAACCAATGTATCGCCCGGCAAAAAGAAAGAACAGGTAGTGCGTCCCAATCCATTGCTCAAGCGCTTAAAACTCTCCTTTGTCATTTTTTCCTCACGGGTATCTACATAATAAATTTGATCGCATTCCGCGCCCCAAGCGTCATTGGACACTTGCATAATGAGCTTGTGGTTGTCATAACTCCAGTAAGCCTCGGCATTATCTCCTCCTGAAGTAAGTTGACGCATATTTTTGATATAATGCTCACCTGAGTATAATAATGTATTGGTATCCAATATGTTTTGAGCTTGTATACCCCATGTAAAAGTCAA
>CAYZUZ010000371.1:0-1746 GCA_964481795.1 uncultured Cryomorphaceae bacterium | reverse complement strand
TTCTAGTCTGCTTTCGTCCCGTTAAAATATGTCTGTGCAAAAGGTGTTGCACTTTGGCCTTTTATTTTTTTCTCTTCTTCCATTCTTCCATTCGTTTATTAATGTCAAGGTTCGGTGGAAGCTATTCTATACCCACACGGGTGCATGATGTGGCTTATAATGAAATACTTTCGTTTTTACTTTTTGCCTGCATCAAATCTTGCTGTGTATTGATAGAGAATTTGTGTATCAACTGAAAGAGCTCCAAAATGAATTTATCATCTAGGTTGAGGTCTTTGGATTGACCTCTTCTGTCTTTTATGAGCGAAAACCAGCGTTTGAATTGTAAAATCGAAATATTATTATCGTATTTTACCTCACCAATGGCTTCTACCAGTTTTTTTCGTTGGGCTATGAGTTGTAAGATTTCATCGTCCAATCCATCTATTTTTGACCGCAACTCGCCCAAGCGATTTTGCGTGAGCTCATCTTCACAATCTTCACTTTTTAGCACCAAATTTTGAAGGATATGGCTTAATCTTTCTGGGGTAATTTGCTGTGCAGCATCGCTCAATGCATGATCCGGACGGTTGTGGGTTTCTATCATAAGTCCGTCAAAATTGAGGTCGAGTGCCGCTTGACTCACTTCTTGTATAAAATTGCGGTTGCCGGTGATGTGGCTTGGGTCGCACAGCAAAGGAATATGAGGCATTTGAGCTTTAAACTCAACGGCCATTTCCCATTTGGGATCATTGCGAAATGCCGAAGCCATGCTTGTATAAAAGCCCCTGTGTACTGCTATCAATCGGTCGTTTCCTGTTTTTGACAATCGCTCCAATGCGCCCAACCACAAGCCCAGCTCAGGGTGTATCGGGTTTTTGACCATTACAGGTATGTCTACCCCGCGCAGTGCATTGGCTATTTCTTGCACATAAAAGGGGTTTACCGTGGTGCGTGCGCCTATCCACAAATAGTCGATACCCGCAGCCAAAGCCTCCTCTACGTGGTAGGTATTGGCCACCTCCACCATGGAGGGCAAACCTGTTTCTTGTTTTACAAGCTGCAACCATTTGAGGGCGGGGCTGCCTATGCCTTCAAAACTACCTGGCCGCGTACGTGGTTTCCATACGCCAGCTCTAAAGGCAATTACATGAGGATTCTTGGCCAGCGAACGAGCAATGTCTAAAACCTGTTCTTCGCTTTCGGCACTGCAAGGACCCGCAATGACAGGAAGCTCCACCGCTATCGATCTTTTATTGAGTATTTCTTTTATTGTTTGAATCATGTATTTTGGTTTGTACCCTACTGGGATTGTGGCTAACAAAGTTAAGGGTGTAAGTGTTTTATCGTGGTATATTTCAAATTAGACGCCCTCCTAGGCAAATCTTCCAGAATGGATTTTAAAAATTTGCAAGATCTATATTTACCCAAACCTATTAAACTCAACCTATTTTTGACCCGTCCTTTCCTAAATGTGGTATATCTATGGTTTTATAGGGGTAAATTTAATCGTATTGCTGCATTTTTCATCAAAAATATCAAATCGTAATATACATTTGACCTGTTGATTGTAAAAAATTTTTTCTTATGAACATTTGTTTAATTGGCGATTCTATCAGTCTTTCAGATGCTTCACGCTTGACACAAAACTACCGCAATAACAACCCCAATCTGGCTCTTGCTGACCTCTATGGTAGAGGGGTTCTTGTTTCCATTTTAGATCTATCTACTTACGAGGGTAAACGTATGAGTAATGCTCAAAATAAA
>CAYZUZ010000370.1:0-1757 GCA_964481795.1 uncultured Cryomorphaceae bacterium | reverse complement strand
CGTATATTTTGCCAATAGCCTGCATTTGCGCCTTTGTTCATGGCTGTATAGGTTTAGATTTGATGGTCAAATTTAACAAATTTTCCTATAAAATATGCCCTTTTGAGGACATGGATTTTGCAGATTAGGCGGAGCTTCACAGATAAATTCTGTGTGCATCCGTATCATCTGTGTGCTGTTGCTCTTACCTTCCTGCCTTGTTTGGTGTTTGAGCAATAACAGCATCAATGGTGTCAGGTGGAAGAATACCTAATACAACAGGAAAACGAAGCCTTAAATTGGTAGTGCTACTTATACTAAAACCAAAGTGGTTTTGCATAAAGAAAAAATAAAATCATTGAAAATCAAGGAAATCAATCAGGAAAATCCTGAAAATCAATTTAATCTTGGTATAACGAGTGATTGATTAACTTTGCCTCTATGATAACAATAGCCCCTCATTGTACTAAATGCAATTCGCTTAATTTGGTTAAGAACGGCACAAACGGAGCTGGTAATCCGATTACAAATGCAAGGATTGCGGCTATGGCGGTGCCATACAACCCAAGCATTTGAGTGAAGAAAAAAAAGAGAAGGCCGTCAAGCAATACCAGGAGAAAAGCTCTTCTCGTGGTGTGGGTAGAGTCTTCGGGGTATCTTACCAAAGCGTATTGCGGTGGGCTAAAAAAAGCCTTGGGCTTACCGGATGTTGTTGAAACCTTGTTATCATACCAGAAGGGTGATGTCTTAGAAATAATGAACTGTGGAGTTTTGTTCACCATAAAACCAGCTCTTTCGGGTGATAAGAATATAATTATTGGTCGAAAAGGTTCTGGCAAATCAGCTATCTTTAAGTTAATTGATGAAGAACTGATGGAAAAAGAGTTAGTTATAAAAGTTACACCTGACCAGTATTCTTAGTCTGCATTGAAAGAATATCAAGAAAAGGGTATTCTTCCAGAATTGGCGCATACTAATTCTTGGAAATTTATATTATGTTCTGCTATACTTTATAACCTAAATGAAAAAAACTATTACCTTAGAAACTGTTTTAAAACCTAAAAATAAGCAAAAAAGTACTCAAAACGGTTGTATAATAAGAATTTCCTAATTTCTAAAATTCAACCAAGATGAGTACTCAACAAATTTTGAGAAAAAGAGCCAAATACCCAAGCGACATCAGTAAAAATGGGTGGGAGAAATTGAAAAAAGAACTTCCTCTACCCCAAAATAAAGGTTCTAAAGGAGGGTACCCCAATGAAAACTTACTGGAAATCATCAATGCGATATTTTATGTAATCAAAGAAGGTTGTTCTTGGCGGGCACTGCCGCACAATTTTCCCAATATTGAAGCGAAAGAAACGTTCCACAGCAGCCATTATTGATTCTCAAAGTGTGAAAACAAGGGCTTGCGGTGGGGCTGAGCGGGGCTACGATGCCGGCAAAATGACCAAAGGACGCAAATACTTCATTTTAGTAGATACGCAAGGTTTGTTGCTAGCCGTCTATGTTTGTGCTGCCAGTATCTCAGAAAAAGCAGGAGCAATGAAATTGCTTGAATATATCAAAAATGCAGCTTGTCTTCGCAAGCTTTGCAATCGTATTGAATTGGTATGGGCTGATGGAGGCTATCGAGGAGAAGAGCTTATCAGTTGGGTCAGAGTATTTTGGAATTGGACTTGGGCAGTTTTCCTAAGAAGTGGCTATCAAAAAAGCTTTTAAAGTGCTGCCCCGTCGTTGGGTCGTTGAAAGAACCTTCGCTTGGATGATCCAATCTA
>CAYZUZ010000369.1:0-1763 GCA_964481795.1 uncultured Cryomorphaceae bacterium | reverse complement strand
AACGGTAATGTTTATGAACCAGTAGATTATGAATTGAAAACGGCCAACAGCATCACCATTGTACAGAATATTAGAAGAGAGTATCGCTTGGCAGTAACCACTACAGGCGAGTATTCCACTTTTCATGGTGGCAATAAATCGTCGGTTTTGGCCGCCATCGTAACTTCTATTAATAGGGTAAATTCCGTGTACGAAAGAGATTTTTCTATCCGATTGATCTTGATAGAAAACAACGATACACTCATTTTTTTGAATCCACAAACAGATCCTTTCAACAATTCAAATTCATCGCAAATGCTTTCGCAAAACACAGGAATCATCAATAATTTGATCGGTTCTTCCAGTTACGATATTGGCCACATATTCAGTACAGGAGGTGGAGGTATTGCCTATTTGGGCTGTGTGTGTCGCAACAGCAACAAAGGAGGCGGAGTTACGGGTCAAGGACAACCCATTAACGACCCTTTTGATATAGACTACGTTGCCCACGAAATAGGGCATCAATTTGGTGCCAATCACACACAAAACAACCCTTGTAACCGCAACGGATCTACCGCTTATGAGCCAGGTAGTGCCAGCACCATTATGGGGTATGCGGGTATTTGTCCACCCAATTTACAAAACAACAGCGACGACCATTTCCATATAGGTTCCATTATGGAAGTTAGAAATTTTGCCATGCAAGGTATCGGTAATAGTTGTGCCAATCAAATCACCACAGGTAATACAGCACCAGCAGTTACTGCCGAAGAGCGCGATTTGATCATACCGCAAAACACTCCTTTTTCCCTCAGAAGCACTGCTATAGATGCCGAAGGTGACGATGTTACCTTTAATTGGGAACAATTTGATGTAGGTCCGTCTGGAAGTCCTTTTAACCCGGCAGGCAACGCACCTTTGTTTAGAAGTTTCAGCTCTACAGAAGATGGAGAAAGATTCTTTCCGCGATATGTAAATTTAAGATTGGGTATCAATATTACAGGTGAGTTATTGCCTTTTTATGGCAGAAATATGAGATTCAGAGTTACCGCACGCGATAACAATCCGGTGGGTGGAGCTAATGCCTTCAATGAGGTACTTATTAATGTAGTACCCAATACGGGTCCCTTTCAAATTACAAGACCAGCGCAAAACGATGTGGTGCGAAGCAGTAGATTTACTCTAATAGAATGGGATGTAGCAGGTACAGATGTAGCGCCAATTTCTTGCGATGAAGTAGATATTTGGTTGTCGGAAAATGACGGAATTGATTTTCCTTATTATTTGGGTAGAAGGCAAAACAACGGTAGTGCCATCATGGGTATACCTCAAAAAATAAACACCTCACAAGCCAGAATTAAGATTGAAGGAGTAAACAAAATATTTTTTAATCTATCGCCAAGGTTTACTCTAACAGATCCACTTATAGGTACGGATGAATGGGATGCATTGGCGGAAAAAATCTTGATTTACCCCAATCCAGGCAATGATTTTTTGCGCATAGCATTTCCATTTGAAATTCAAAATGCTACAGAAATATCCCTAATCAACCTCCAAGGTCAGGTGGTGAAAACAGCCTCTGAATTAACCTTGCAACAAGCACACTCCGAGCTTGAGATATCTACACACGATGTACCACTAGGTGTTTATATCCTAAAAATACAAATAGGTGAATCTACTGTATTCAAAAGATGGTTGAAGGGGCAATAACAATTAGTTATCACCTCTAAAAACCAAACCTACAGTGAATATTCCGGTACGAAAAGCTTGCTGCACAGGGGCAA
>CAYZUZ010000368.1:0-1767 GCA_964481795.1 uncultured Cryomorphaceae bacterium | reverse complement strand
ATTAAGTAAAAAATCAAAAATTAACTATTTCTTTGTGGAAGTATATTAATAATTATAGCTACAATGTAATTATTTTTTTATTACAATAAAAACACAAGCCCATGAAAATAGCAAATCACCTAATTTTAGTAATGTTCCTTTGTTTGTGTGCAATTCAAAATATATCAGCACAAAAGAATCAATCCACAATAGAGCGTGTAGAACCTGCTTTTTGGTGGGTTGGTATGAAAAACCCACAGCTACAGTTGATTGTATATGGAAAAAACATTGCACAAAGTGAAGTATCCCTAAACTATGAAGGAGTACAGCTCAAAACCATTACAAAAGTAGCCAATCCTAACTACCTTTTTTTAGATTTAGTCATAGCACCCAATGCCAAGGCAGGCACTTTTGCCATCAATTTTAAAAATGCCAAGAAGAATCTGCAATATACCTATGAACTCAAAAATAGGGTCAGCACACAAAACCGACACCAAGGCTTCAGTAGCAAAGATGCTATTTACTTGCTCATGCCCGACCGCTTTGCCAATGGCAACACCGAAAACGACAATGTAGCAGGCATGCTAGAAACCATCAATCGCCAAGATAACTACGGCAGACACGGGGGCGACCTCAAAGGCATCAGCGATAACTTGGATTATATTGTAGATTTGGGCTTTACAGCACTTTGGCTCAACCCCGCACTAGAAAATGATATGCCCAAACAATCTTATCATGGCTATGCCATTACAGATTTTTACAAGACAGATGCACGCATAGGCACCAATGAGGAGTATGTAGCCTTGGTAGAAAAATGCCATCAAAAAGGGCTGAAAGTCATTATGGATATGGTTGCTAATCACTGCGGCACAAACTATTATTTTGTCAAAGACCCTCCAATGGACGATTGGGTGCATCAGTTTCCTGAGTTTACACGCTCTAACTACCGAGGTGTTACCCAAATAGACCCCTACAAGGCAGAAAGCGACTTTAAACTTATGCTAAGGGGGTGGTTTGATACAACTATGGCAGACCTCAACCAAGAAAACCCCTTTGTGGCTACTTATCTTATCCAAAACTCAATCTGGTGGATAGAATATGTAGGGCTTGATGGCATCAGAATGGATACTTACTCTTATCCTTACAAAAAATTCTTGTCTGATTGGGCAAAAGCCATTTTTGATGAGTACCCTACTTTTAACATCGTGGGCGAAGTATGGGAGTATTTTGCCACTACCCAAGCACACTGGCTCAAAGGCTACCAAAATAATTTTGATAATTATGAAAGTAACTTGCCTAGTGTTACAGATTTTGTACTCTCAAAAGCATTTGGCGAAGCCTTCAATGAAAAAGATAACTGGGGAACAGGCATCGAGCGAATTTACTACACCCTGACCCAAGACCGTATCTACCCGAACCCAAATGATTTGGTTACTTTTTTGGATAACCACGACACACCACGATTTTTAACACACGTAGGCGAGGATGTCCGCAAACTCAAAATGGGGCTTGCTGCCTTGCTGACCCTACGAGGCGTACCTCAGATTTATTATGGTACTGAAATCTTACTTACGGGCACAGACCACGGCGAAGTGCGTGAGGAATTTCCAGGAGGATGGGCAGACCACCCCAAAAATGCGTTTACACGTGAAGGACGCACCGCCGAGCAAAACGAAATGTTTGATTACCTGCGTAATCTACTTCAATGGCGCAAAAAAATGCCCGTGGTATCAGAAGGAAAGTTTATGCACTTTGTGCCACAAGGAAGTGTATATGTTTATTTTAGGT
>CAYZUZ010000367.1:0-1776 GCA_964481795.1 uncultured Cryomorphaceae bacterium | reverse complement strand
TTTGTTCAACCTTATTACAAGACTTTTGCCTCATCAAAAAAACAAAAACAAGAATGTATGAAAAAGGTATTATTTTTTCTTTTTGCATTGACATTGGGCAGCCTAAATGCCCAGCAAAGCGTGATTAGAGGTATTGTTAAAGACGCGTTTACCCGCGAAGGTTTGCCTGGCGCCAATGCTGTATTGGTATATCCCGATGGTAAAACCCAAGGCGCTATTAGCGATGAAAAAGGCCGCTTCCGATTTGATGGCCTGCTGCCTGACCGATACACCTTACAGGTTACTTTTATAGGATACAAGTCGTATCAAAGTCAACAGGTGCTGCATGCAGGCAAAGAAACAGTGCTTGAAATAGCTCTTCAAGAATCGGCAGATATGCTAGATGAGGTAAAAATAGTAGCAGAAAAAGATAAGTTTAGGACCAATAATGAATTGGTAGTGCTTAGTGCCAAAAGTTTCAATGCCGAAGATACCCGCAGATTTGCAGGAAGCCTTAACGACCCTTCGCGTATGGCGGCCAATTTTGCTGGAGTAAGTGGAGCCAATGATGCACGCAACGATATTGTGATACGTGGCAATACCCCATCTGGTTTGCTTTTTCGTTTGGAAGGACTCGATATACCCAATCCCAATCACTTTGGCGCAATGGGCACTACCGGTGGCCCAGTAAGTATCTTGAACAACAATGTTTTAGGCTCTAGTGATTTTATAACAGGCGCCTTTCCTGCGGGTTATGGCAATGCCACCAGTGGTGTTTTTGATTTGAGCCTGCGCAATGGCAACAATGAAAAACGCGAATACACGGGTCAGATAGGCTTCAACGGAGTTGAACTTGGCGCTGAAGGCCCTCTATCAGGCGGAAAAGGCTCCTACTTGATCAATTATCGATATTCTACACTGGCTGTTTTTAATGCTTTAGGCATAGAAGTGGGCACGGGTGCTGCTGTACCCCAGTATCAAGACTTATCGTTTAAGCTCAATCATCAGCTAGGTAAGTTTGGTAATATCAGCATCTTTGGTATCGGTGGCATCAGTTATATCGAATTGTTGAGCAGTGAGAATGACGAAGACAACCTTTTTTCACAAACGGGACGCAACATTTATTCAGGATCAGAAATGGGGGTATTGGGCATCAAGCACCAAGTACATCTGGGCAATCAATGGTTGAGCGAGTTTACCTCGGGCATTACCGCCAATCGAAGTAAAAACCGTGTAGATTCTTTAGATATTTTTGGTGAAAATCCTGCACCCTTTTATGGCGAAGACATGCTAGAGCAGCGCTGGGTAAATCATTGGCGTGTGAAGAAAAAGCTCAGCCGAAAGCAATACCTAACCGCGGGCGCCTTGTATATTCGTCAAGGTTTTGATTATCAAGACAGCGTTTACAGAAGCGATCGCTTTGTACAGCTCCGTACCAACGAAGGCCAAACCCACCAAATACAATCCTATGCCCAATACCAATACCACTTTAGCGACAAGCTGATGCTCAGTGCAGGATTGCACAGCAATTATCTGGAGCTCAACGGAAGTTTTTCATTGGAGCCAAGGGCCGCCATGAGCTGGGAGTTTAATACAGGTCAATTTGTAAAAGCTGGCTACGGAAGGCATAGCCAAAGTCCTTTTTTATTCAACCTTTTCTATAGGAGCTCCTTTGCCCCAGCTGATGCACCCTTTACCAACCGCAATTTAGGTTTTAGCATGGCTGACCATTATGTATTGGGCTATGAGAATAGAAAAATCAAAAATTGGAGCTTTAAGGCAGAAATTTATTTGCAA
>CAYZUZ010000366.1:0-1785 GCA_964481795.1 uncultured Cryomorphaceae bacterium | reverse complement strand
AAGCTAGGGCCAATTATCCTCGTTTTTTTTCGTATCGACTAGATATTACCATTGCTGATATAGCCCCCGATGCGGAGTTATATGGTGGTTATGCCCTTATTGGCGATCGATTTTTTGCTACGGGAAGCCCTGATAGAAATGCTATTTTTCGGTTTTATTACGAAAAAAAATTGGTCATCTCAGTACGAGGTGAGCGCTTTCAATTGAAGCCAGATATTTTCACTGCTGAGGCTGTAAATATGAGTATTTATCTTGAGGAAGATTCTATTTATCACCCAAAGCTATTTTTCCGATTTGTTGAAAAGGAGCGCTTGGTTTCTTTTGTAAGAGAAGATAAAGGACTCGGAATGAGCTCGCTGACCAATTCATACCACAATCTCAACTTTAAGGTGCAGAATATTTTTTGGAAAATGACAGAACCTAAAATATTTCTCACAAACTCCAATCAAGGTGGGGGCACCCCTGCTACTTTCGAATCCAATCAATATTATCGCCTTCGCAGAATGGACGCTTTATTAGGCACTTCATACAAAAATCCGCTTTTCGACCTCAAGGAAATGACAGGCACTTTTGGCACTGAAGTACTTACCACCGAGCAAGTAGGACAATACCTCCGCATGGGTGAGTCTAATGCTCGTATTTACCTCATGAATTTGAGTGTTCAGGGTTTTGTAGAATACGATCTCAATAACCACACAGGTAAAGTTTTGCCAAAAACATACGAATACATTCAAAATTATTTAGATAAAAGAGATTTTGATGTAATACAATTCATATCAAAGGTAGATGATAAAACCAATGCCATGCTCAGTTTACTCAATTATGATATGACTATTGATGGCGTACAAGCTATAGCCGTGAGCGACTCACAACAGGTAGGCTTTTTTCCCATCGACCAAAAAATCATCATGCACCGAGGCCTCGATTTTGATTTTGACGGCCGTATACTCGCAGGTCGATTCAGCTTTTGGGGTCGTACTTTTAAGTTTAAATACGATGCCTTTCTACTTGATATGCCTGTGATAGATTCTATGCGTTTTAAGGTTGAAAGCTTTGAAGAAAACCCCTTTGGTGATCGCGAGCTTAAAGATGTGCAGAATGTATTGGCCGACCTTACCGGCCAACTCGATATCGATAAATCAAACAACAAATCAGGCAGGGTTTCTTATCCTGAATACCCTATATTCAATTCATTAAGAGAGAGTTATGTGTATTACAACCGACCTTCTATTTTCAATGGAGTGTATCCGAAGCAAGATTTTTATGTGCAACTAGAACCTTTTGAAATTGATAGTCTGGACAATACCTCCACCGAGGGTATCTTTTTCGATGGCATGTTTGTAAGTGCCGGTATTTTTCCTGACATGGAACAAACCATCAAAGTGCAACGCGATTATTCACTTGGTTTTGAAACCACTACACCCTCTGAGGGCTTATCGGCCTATGGTGGCAAGGGTAAGTTTACTAGCAAGTTGAGCTTGAGCAACAAAGGTTTGCGTGGCGATGGCGAAATTGATTATTTGAGTTCCAATGCCAAATCACAGGAGTTTTTCTTCTTCCCCGATTCTACCAACGGGCGCGCATTTACCTATGAGATTGCCTCTGCTATAGGCAAGGGCGAATCGCCCCATGTAATTGGTACCGAGATAGATATACATTGGGAGCCCAAGCACGATGTCATGTATGCCAGCAATACGGCTACTGATTTTGATATGTATGACCAAGTGGGTATGAAAACTACCGGACGATTAGCCCTGGGTCCTGGCGGTTTGCGAGGCAACGCCC
>CAYZUZ010000365.1:0-1786 GCA_964481795.1 uncultured Cryomorphaceae bacterium | reverse complement strand
AGTACACAATGCTCGAAAATGATAACCAAGACTTTGATAAAAAAGTGTTAATTACATATGCTCTACTATTGGGCACCAATATGGGTAGCAAAGTTAGAAACCTAAACTTTGCCTGCCAAGAATTATCTTCAAGAGGTATGGAAATTATCAGAAAATCAAGTATTTATCAAACACCCGCTTGGGGCATGGAGGGCGATGATTTTCTCAATCAGGCCTTATTGGTAAGTACCCACCTCAAACCCTTGGATGTGCTGTTGGAATGTATTGCCATCGAAATAAAATTGGGGCGGGTACGCAATGCACAAGCTGTTGGCTATCAAAGTCGCATATTGGATTTAGACCTACTCCATGCAGGTACTTTTGTATCGCAAGTTGAGGTACTGATGCTGCCACACCCTAGGTTGGAGCTACGCAAATTTGCACTGACACCCTTGGCTGAGATAGACCCCGATTGGAGGCATCCTATTTTACAAAAAAATGCGCGTGAATTGTTGGATATTTGCAACGATGAATCGCAACTCATGCGATTAGATGATTAATACTACATGCATTATTCTTACATAGCCATAGAGGGAAATATAGGTGCTGGTAAAACCACTCTGGCTCAGTTGATTGCCGCTAAACTCCATGCCCAGCTTTTGCTCGAGCAGTTTGCCGACAACCCCTTTCTTACTGATTTTTACAAAGATCCTCAGCGATTCGCTTTTACTGTAGAAATGGCATTTATGGCCGAAAGATATCATCAATTGGATGAAAATTTAGTACAAGCTGATTTGTTTAATACGCCTTATATAGCTGATTATCACCCTTTAAAATCAAAAATATTTGCCTCCATCAATCTCCCAGAAAAAGAATACAGGCTGTACGCTAAGTTTTTTGATTTGATGTTTCAAAGCTTTCGCAAACCGGACGTGCTCGTGTTTTTAAAAAGTTCGATAGATTTACTGCAATACAATATAAAACAGCGCAATAGAAATTTTGAACAAGATATTCCGGATGCCTATTTACAAAAATTAGACTCCGCGTACGCACAATTTCTAAAACAGGTCAATGTGCCTGTAATAGTGGTGGATAAAGAAAAATTTGATTTTGTTGAAAATCCAAATCACGTAGCCTCACTCATCGAAGTTATTGGAGGGATTAAAGCTCCTGAATTGTACAATTTTTAATGCTGTAGTAATTCATTTTAGAAAAATCATTTAGCTTAAAGGTTGGGGTAACTTATTTATTACCAACTGTATGTAAGCTTAAATTTGAAAAATAATTGAGCATTGATAACAGTAAGTATTTGATTTTCAAAAGGACTAAATCGCCACTACTCAATACTCCACCGCAAACAAAGGATGCCCCTCTGCACTCAAGCCTATCATAAATAATTTTCTGTCGGTAGGCAAATCTAGATTATTGATTTTAAGTAAATTAACCTTGTACTCTTCTACTTTGATTTCTTTTTGATATTCGCCACTGGCATCGTGTATCCACAAGGTAAAGGGCGCTTTGAGGGCTTGCTGTAGGTTTTGGTTGCAAAGGCAGGTTTTTACCTCAGGATTTTGTGCTAGGGCTTCTATCTGTGAGCGGGTTAGATCGCCTTCGCTGTGAGAAAAAGGCAAGGCTCCATAGCCTGTGTAAAATGCGTTCAACACCTCATCGCACCACGGCATAACGTTGGGGTACTGCTCAGGGGCTTCGGGTAATGCGATATTTGGGTTTACGCTTAGCAAATCTTCTCTAGCTTGTTGAGCTATCAAAGATAGTACATTGTTTAAATCGTCCAAAACTAAAGTGC
>CAYZUZ010000364.1:0-1795 GCA_964481795.1 uncultured Cryomorphaceae bacterium | reverse complement strand
GAAAGAGGCATTGCTACCTGCCACTAAAATCTGCGCACTAGGATACGATTGATTGATGTGGGTAGTAACCCTAATAGGCAGTTCGGTAGTAGCAATAGGGCTAAAAAACCTAGAATTGAGCGAAGGTGAGTCATTGTCATCCTTATCACAGGCTATAAACGAAAAGCTCACGAGTAACATTAAAAGAATTTTCTTCATTTTGATTAAAGTATTTGAGTTAATTTTTAAAAATTTCAACCACAATACCCCCACTTTTTCAAAAGGGTTGCCTTGAATAGGAATAAATTTTTTATTTAAGTTTTTCTTTGGAATCAGGCAACCTTTTTCTAAAAATCAAGGTATAGTAAACGCTTTAATGTACCAAGATTACCCAATTACCCATGAATTTACACGATTCGCAAAGCTTAATTCCCTTGATAAAAGGTTGCATCAAAGGCAGCCGACGGTCGCAAAACAAGCTTTATGAAGCCTGCTTTCCTTACGCTATGAGTGTGGCACTGCGCTATGGCAACAATCAGGAGGAAAGTTTTGAAATAGTAAATGAAGCCTTTGTAAAAGTGTTTTCTTATTTAAAACATTTTGACCCTACCAATTCCTTTGCCTATTGGCTGCGGAAAATTGTAATCAATACAGCTATTGATCATTACCATTTACGCAAAAAACTACTGGATCAAACCGAATTTATAGACGATACCTTCATCATAGAACCAGAAGTAGACCAACAACTTGAAAATATAGATGCCGAGGAATTACTCAAGCTCATTCAAAACCTGCCCACAGCTTACCGCATGGTTTTTTCGCTCTATGTAATAGAAGGTTTTACCCATAAAGAAATAGCCGCCCAACTAGGAATTAACGAAGGCACCTCCAAATCGAATTACCACAAAGCCAAGCTTCAACTCAAAAAGGATTTGGCAAAAAAAGATTGGATGCCTAAAAAATATGCAGGACAATGAACGATAGCAACAAACCTTTTGAAAACAAAATAAGGAGCAAACTAGAAGCTTATGAAGCACCTTATCAACCAAAATATTGGAAGCGCTTTAAGAGCAAGCACCTACACGCAGCATGGCTTTCTTTAGCTAAACTTTGGTATATGCCTTATGTATTTAGCAGCCTTTTGATAGGCGCTTTGGCTTGGATTTTTTGGCAACAAAAACCCATGAAAACAGGATTTTATACCCATGAAACCAAAACCGATACCGTGTATGTGTACCAAACCCTAACTCAAAAAGACACCATAGTGGTATACGATACTGTATACGTGTATAGCAGACCCAGCTTGAGCTCCTTGCGCACAAGCAGCCTAGCTACTCAAAACCTTGGGAATCGTAATAAAATCAACTCAACTACATCACAACCTATAGCCACTGCGCATCAAAACAAAGAAGCAAACAGTGAGTCAACTGCGCCAAGCGAGCCTCAGCAAGCATTGACCGAGGAGCAAATATTGAAAGCGCAATACAAAGAACTCGCCCGCCTGCAGAGAGAAAGAAGAGCACAAACAGATTCTATCAAAAAGCTTGAAGAACGCTCAAATACAGCACTGGCAGAGCAAAAAGAAGCAGTAGTTGATACCCTAGCTTTGGAAGAAGCACAGGCTGATAAAGAGGAAAACACGGTGGTATTAATGCAAGAAAAAAGTGGAGAGCCAAAAACAGAGCAAGTAGAAAAGCCTAAAAAAGAAAAGAAAGATAGAAAACCAAGACAATGGAATTACGGCTTGGGCATGATAGGCAGTTATTACCTACCGCTCGATTATCAAAATATTGATTTTATGGGAGGAGCCTCTTTA
>CAYZUZ010000363.1:0-1798 GCA_964481795.1 uncultured Cryomorphaceae bacterium | reverse complement strand
AAATAAATAATTCGTCGTAATTTTTTGCATCAGGAAATTGAATCAGCATATCCTTCCCTCTGTTGTGCTCTTCATTAAAAGCTATCGAATCCAAAACAGGAAAATTTTTCACTAATTTGTATTTAAAAGCAGGAACATCGGCACTTCCTTCGACCTCCCACTCCACACCATCGGCAAATTTTAAATCAACCAATCCACCAAAAGTGTACATGCCAGCCATGTTTTGCATTTGATTGCCATTTACAAAAACTTTGCCTGCTGCTACGCTATTTACTGGATTTTGATCTTTGAAAAACATAGCCTGTGCCAAGTTGATAGCCATATTGGTATCGCCATAAAAAGATTGAATGGATGCGCTTAAAAAGCCGTCTGCATCTTCAAGGTCGTCACTATCTATAGCTCCAATTGTTTGACTTAGAGGTACTTTTGGTTCCTTTTCTTTTTCACAGGCTAGCGTTATACTTGCTACGAATGCCACGGAAGCCAATAATTTCAATATTTTCATAACTTGAATTAAATCCTTGATTAATGGATGCAAATTAAGCAGGAAAATATCAGATTATCAATATCAATGAAATAAAATTCTAATTCTTTTGCGTTAAATAAGCTACGGAGCTATTTAACGATCAAAATAACCTCTTCAAATAAATGACAAAATACCTGAGCGAGTGCATTATTTACATTAGCAAAAAAAATGGATGCGAATAATCTACCTCATAAGTTTTATTGGTTTTTTTTGTATCACCAGTAGCGCCCAATCTATTGAAATTGGGGGCGACATTCAATTCAAAAAACTGAACGATAGCAGTTTTCATAACCTCAATTTTGAAATAAGCCTTAGGGTATATCGATTAGACAACCAGATCGATAGTCTGCCTGATACCGCCTATGTTTGTGTGCAAGCTACCTGCCCAAATCAGACCCAGATTTTGATCTTGCAAAAAGAACCACATCCTTTGGCTCAAGCCCATGGTGGTTTTTTCGATTCGAACATGCATTACTGCCCTACTTACGACAGCATTCCGCTGATAATTACTCATTTATATAAAGGCAAGCTATATTTGGATAGCATGTGTACACAGCTTAATTTCACATATATAAGTCGTTATCAACGCTTTCGCACAGATAATATCATTTCGGGTGACAGTTCACACATAAAAATAAACGCAACTTTGAGGCCTCATCTTTTTCACTTAGAAAACAAAGGAATAGAAATATCACCCGCTCCTTATTCATTTTGTATCAACCGGAAACAACGCTATCTATTTAGAAATCGTGATTTAAACAATATGGATAGCACACACTTTTTTTGGAACCAACCTCAAGACAATACACCAACCGACAGCTGTACCGCCCAAGGAGTAGGATTGCTTTATGCACAAGGATTCTCCAGCACCCAAGCTTTTCCATCGCAGGTGCCTGTAGTTGTAAATAAAGATACCTGGCAATTCAGCAGCCAAGCTCAAAAAGGAGCCTTCCGATACAAGGGTACTTATCAAGATGTATTGCTTTACGACAGTATGTTTTCTCGCTGGTTTCTAATGAATTCTGTACAGCGCGAAGGGGTTGTTTTTATGGTAGATGGATGTGCACCTCTTGCAGATTTTAAATATAATTACTTACAAATAGGCGATACCACACGAGTGCGTTTTGTGGCAGATACTACTGATGTAATTGTGGGCAATTCCTTTTTTTGGGATTTTGGAAATGGCCAATCAGACACAGGCAAAGTGATAGAGAGCAATTTTACAAAAAGTCATCATTACCCTGTGAGATTAAAAGTATGCAATGATTGTGG
>CAYZUZ010000362.1:0-1807 GCA_964481795.1 uncultured Cryomorphaceae bacterium | reverse complement strand
GGGCCTATGGGAATTGCCATCTCTATTTCGGAGATGTCCCACTCTTGCCATGCGCCCCTGTAAAGCCATACATAAGTATCTTTGAGCCAGGGCGTATTGGCATTTTTGAGTCGTTCTAGGGCTTTAAACACTGCACTCAGACAAACACGGTGTGTGCCGTGTGGGTCAGAGAGGTCGCCTGCGGCATAGATTTGGTGAGGCTTCACTTGCTCAAGTAAATCTATGGTAATTTGTATATCTTCTTCGCCGAGGGGTTTTTTCTTTACCTTGCCTGTTTCATAGAAAGGCATATCCATAAAATAAGCGTGTTCATCTTTCACACCACAGTAACGGCAAGCTGCTTTTGCTTCTCCTCTTCTTATCAATGCTTTTATTTGCTGAATCTCGGGCAAGTCCACCTCACCAGGTGCTTTATTGGCAATAAAGTCTTTGATGTTGTTAAAAATAGCTGCTGTTTTCTGTTCATCTTTGACATACTTTTGGTTGAAATCCAATGCAAAATCTACAAATCGGAGTACATCATCATCAAATACAGCGATATTGCCAGAAGTCTGATAGGCGACATGCACTTCATGTCCTTGTTGTACTAGCCTAAGCAAAGTACCCCCCATAGAGATGACATCATCATCGGGGTGAGGGCTAAATATAAGTACTCTTTTAGGATAGGGAGCGGCGCGCTCGGGGCGTTGGCTATCGTCCACATTCGGCTTACCTGCAGGCCATCCCGTGATGGTACGCTGGATTTCATTAAAGACTTCTACGTTGATGTCTTCGGCGGGACCTTGCTCGGCAAGTAAGTCGCTCATTCCATATTCATTATAATCTTCATTGGTGAGCTTCAGGATTACCTTTTTGAGTTCTTGGGAGAGCCATATTACGGCACGTTTGCGGAGGGCTTTAGTCCAAGTGCAGCTATCTACTAGCCAAGGCGTTTTTTCACGGGTCAGTTCGGCTGCGGCGGCCTTGTCTATAAAAAACTCCACGTTAGGGTGCTGTTGTAAGAAAGTAGCAGGGATAGTATCTCTGATTTCGCCTTCTACACTTTCTTTGATGACCCTTGCTTTGCCCTCACCCCAAGCCATGAGGACAATGCGTTTGGCTTTTAGGATAGTGCCCACCCCCATTGTGATGGCTTTGTGTGGCACATTTTCTTCTCCATAAAAATCACTGGCAGCATCTGTGCGTGTGATGCGGTCAAGGCTGATGAGTCGGGTCTTAGATTTATTAGAAGAGCCTGGCTCATTGAAACCAATATGCCCTGTACGCCCTATACCCAAAATTTGAATATCTAAACCTCCATATTTTTCTATTTCGCCTTCATAAGCATTGCAATAGGTAGCTACTTGCTCGGGCGGTACATTACCATTGGGGATATGAATATTTTTTGGGTCAATATCTATGTGGTCAAAGAGGTGTTCGTGCATAAACCGTACATAGCTTTGCAGCGATTCGGAGTGCATAGGGTAGTATTCATCAAGATTAAAAGTGATGACATTTTTGAAACTTAATCCTTGTTCTTTGTGCATCTTCACGAGGATATCATAGACCTTAGTAGGTGTAGAGCCTGTGGCTAATCCAATCACAGCATATTCACCTTTACTGGCTTTGGTTTTAATCAAAGTAGCGATTTCATTGGCAACTACTTGTGAGGCAGTGATAGCATCTTGGAAAATAGATGTTGGTATTTTTTCAAATTTTTTTGACTGCTCTGTGTAAAGTTTTGTTACATCTGTTGGGGAAAAAGCCGCATCGTTTGCCATTTTTTCTAGTTTTATGGTTTTAAAATTGACTAAAAATTGCAGAAAAA
>CAYZUZ010000361.1:0-1808 GCA_964481795.1 uncultured Cryomorphaceae bacterium | reverse complement strand
ATTGACTCCATTTACGGCCTTCGGTACCAGCAGCCTTCATGTTGGGGTCAATAGTTGCTGAAGGGTGGCCACCAAAATCATAAAAGTCGATAACTTCATCAAGGTTTGCAAATCGACCATCGTGCATATAAGGAAATGTAACGGCCACGTTGCGAAGAGAGGGAATTTTAAATTTTCCTTTGTCTTGTGGTCTTCCTGTTACGGCCATCAATCCTGGTCGCATGTTGGCATCTGTATCTAGGCCATTATTAGTGAAGATTAAATTGCCAAATGCTCCAAATAAATTGCCTGTAACAGTTGAGCCGTGGCAGTGAAAACAATCGCCACGCTCCAATACATTGAAAAGTAGCTCGCCTTGTTGCTCTATTTGAGTAAAGGTAGCCTCGCCTCTCATCACTTGATCAAATTTAGAATTACCAGAAATAAGTGTTTTTTCAAATTGTGCTATGGCTTTGGTAATGCGCTCCATGCTGATCTCTTTGTTCCCAAAGGCTTTTTTAAATAACTCGGGATATTCGCCATCCAATTCTAGCTTGGCCACTACTGATTCCCAGTTTGTATTAAGCTCCAATGGGTCTACAATTGGATGAAAGGCTTGACCTTCTAAACTCGTTTCGCGTCCATCCCAAAAAAAACGATCTAACCAAGCCAAATTGACCAAATGCATTGAATTCAGAACACCAGGCAACCCGTCGATCCCTACGCTCAAGGCATTGGGGGCATCGCTAAAGGCAAATTCTTGCTTATGGCAGGAGCCACAGCTCATGGTATTATTGCCTGATAATCTTTTTTCGTAAAAAAGTTTACGGCCCAAAGCCACTCCCTCTACAGTTAGCGGATTGTCGGGGTTTTCAAAAGGATTCAGGAATCCTTGTGGTACTTTCAACTGATAAGGTGTGGGTTTATATGGGGTTTCTCCATTAGGTTTATCCTTATCTTTTTCACACGATGTATTGATTGAGAAAATGCTCAGTACTATCAAAAAAATGGAAATGGGAGAAAAGTGGTACGTGTTCATATCAAAATCATTTTTGTCAATTACAAATATAACGATAAAGCCACATCACGGGTTTAAAAAATTCGACCCTGACTTTTTGGGTCAGGGTCGAATATATTTGATTTTAAAAAATAGATTAATCTACAATTTTAATCCAAAGCTCATCGGTAAATTTACCATCTATCTTATTCACTTTTATCTGATTGGCTCTATTGTAGCTGTTTACTTTAAATAAATAAACATAGAACATTTTGTTGCCAGGGTCTTGGAAGTATTGTACATCATATCCTTTGTTGCGAAGTTTGGTTTGCACGGCTTCTGCATTTCCCACTTGTGAAAATACACCTGCAACTACGTAATACCCTTTAGAACCGGGTGTTACATTGCTGGCCATTTCATTGCTGGCAATATCAGTGCCTGCTACACCGCCACCTCCTTGTGTACCCGTAGATCCCTGAGTTGTATTGCCGCCTTTTGAACCGCCTTGCTGTGTAGTTGTATTGTTGTTTTGCGTTTGATTCTTTTGAGCTTCTTCATTGCGCTTGGCGCGTTCTGCTTCCATTTCTCTGCGCAATTGATCTTTGAGCTCTTCTACTTTTTTCTCTACAATTTGCTCGGTGTTTTCATCTTTTTTGGTTTGATTCTGACGCATTTTTTTCATTTCATTTTCTAAGCGCTCTAGTTTGCCGCTGCTGCCAAATCTCCAGGTAAGCATCAATTCATTGGTGCTTCCTAGGGCAGCACTAAAATCGCTAGTAGAAAAATCATGTGCATAACCTATGGTAAGTTGGTCTGTAAGATTCACGCCTAT
>CAYZUZ010000360.1:0-1830 GCA_964481795.1 uncultured Cryomorphaceae bacterium | reverse complement strand
TTGTCGTCGATATCTATGCGCTCTGCGCTAGGCACATCGGGTAGGCCGGGCATGCGCAAAATATTACCCGCTATGGGTACTATAAAACCTGCTCCAGCTGCTATTTCAAATTCACGTATGTGGATGTCAAAATCTGTAGGTCGTCCCAATACCTTTTCATCATCGCTAAAGGATTTTTGAGTTTTGGCCATACAAATGGGCAGTTTGCCATAGCCCAAGGCTTCGAAGCGCTTGAGCTGACGAGCCGCCAAGGGCGATAAAACGGCTTTGCGCGCTCCATATATTTTTTGACACACTTGGTTGATTTTATGTTCAATAGAATCATCCAATTCATAGGTAAACCGTAGGTTGCCACTGGCTTTTTCTGTAGCTTGTACCACGGTTTGTGCCAATTGCGCACAGCCTTTGCCCCCTTGTGCCCAAGCTTCGCTCAAGGCTGCCTCTACGCCCATTTGCTTACAATGATTCAAGAGCAAATCTTTTTCTGCTTGGGTATCTTTGTTAAACACATTTACAGCCACTACCACGGGTACACCAAAACTTTGTACACTTTGTAAATGTCGTTCCAAATTGGCAAAACCTTTTTTCAAGGCCTCTAAATCTTCGTTTTGCAGCTCTGCTAAGGGCTTGCCTCCGTGGTACTTCAATGCGCGAATGGTAGTAACCAACACCACAGCACTTGGGGCTATGCCTGCCGCACGACACTTGATATTCATAAATTTTTCAGCGCCTAGATCAGAGCCAAAACCCGCCTCAGTAACCACATAATCGCCCAAACTCAGCGCCATTTTGGTAGCTATGATGGAGTTGGTTCCTTGGGCTATATTGGCAAAAGGTCCGCCATGTAATATCACCGGATTGCCCTCTAAGGTTTGCACCAAATTGGGCTTGATTGCCTCTTTCATCAGCACGGCCATAGCGCCTTGTGCATTTAATTGATGGGCCTCAATGGCCTCATTATTAAACGTATCGCCTATATAGATGCGACCGAAGCGCTCCTTCATATCCTGCAAATTTTTACTCATACAGAGTATGGCCATCACTTCGCTTGCTGCGGTAATGTTGAAGCCTGTTTCGCGAGGTATGCCTCCCGATTTACCCCCCAATCCAACGGTAATCTGCCTCAAGGCTCGGTCGTTCATGTCCATTACGCGTTTCCACAGTATGCTGCGGGGGTCGAGGCCTACACTGCGTTTGCTTTGCAGGTTGTTGTCTATCAATGCCGAAAGTAAATTATTGACTTTTTCAACGGCATTGAAATCACCTGTAAAGTTGAGGTTGATTTCTTCCATCGGTATTACTTGGCTATAGCCACCGCCTGCTGCCCCGCCTTTGATGCCAAATACGGGGCCTAAACTGGGTTCGCGCAGAGCGGTTACGGTTCTTTTACCTATGTAATTCAGGCCGTCACTCAGGCCTATGCTTACCGTGGTTTTGCCTTCACCGGCTGGGGTAGGGCTGGTAGCAGTTACCAAAATCAATTTACTCTGCTTGAGTTTGTTTTCGTTGATAAGGTCGAGGGGCAGTTTGGCTTTGGTTTTCCCATAGTATTCCAATTGCTCTTCCGGAATATCTAGTTTTGTCGCTATTGCTTTTATGTGTTTGGGAGCTATGCTTTGCGCTATTTCTATATCGGTCATTGGGTTGTACTTTTTTAATGGGTGTGAAGGTAGTATAGGAGTTTGTTTTATCCTCTTAAAGCATACAAATGTGTTTAACTTGAAGATTTTTTTTGTACAACGTAATTTTTGGGGAGAGCTCTGTTTCAAGCAAATAAGTTGTCCTATCTGAAAAAGAAAAAACTTACATCTTTAACTCCGCTTTAGTTAG
>CAYZUZ010000359.1:0-1835 GCA_964481795.1 uncultured Cryomorphaceae bacterium | reverse complement strand
CAAAACATTGCAAGTAACTCCCAAAAAATATTTAGGTCAGCACTTTTTGAAAGATTTGAATATTGCTCAAAAAATAGCTCAAACATTACAGCAATCAGAAGTAAATCGCGTATTGGAAATTGGTCCGGGTACGGGAGTACTTACACAGTATTTGCTGAATGAAAATCAAATGCTTAAAGTTTGTGAAATAGATTCAGAATCAGTATTGTATTTGAAAAATCATTATCCTAATCTGGAAGGAAATATCATAGAAAGTGATTTTTTAAAACTTGATTTAAGCAAAATATTTCAAGGAAAAACTTTTGCCTTGATTGGAAACTATCCGTATAATATTTCAACACAAATACTTTTTAAAGTCTTAGAAAACAAAGATTTAATACCCTTTTGCTCAGGAATGTTTCAAAAAGAAGTAGCATGGCGGGTAGCCCAAGGGCCAGGAACCAAAGATTATGGAATATTAAGCGTATTGTGCCAAGCCTTTTACGAAGTAAAATATTTATTTACAGTAGATGAACATGTTTTTAATCCTCCTCCCAAGGTTAAATCAGGAGTACTTTCCATGATAAAATTAGAAAAAGACCTTTTGGACGGAGTAGCTCAGGAGGATTTTTTTCGAATAGTAAAAACAGCTTTCAATCAACGCAGAAAAACCCTTAGAAACTCGTTAAGTTCACTTAACATTCCCGAAGGTTCTAAGCATTTGCCTATCTTTGGCCGCAGACCAGAACAACTCCATGTTCGAGAATTTGTAGAACTTACAAAAATCATAAAAGGTGCATAAAGAGAAAATGAATCAAGCTTTTGTAGATGATTTGGCTGAAATATTAGCCGAAGGCAGAATGCATTTGCTACAAGAGCAGATTCAAGATTTACACCCAGCAGATTTGGCTGAAATTTTGGAACGATTACCCAAAGAATCAGCCAAAAAAGTTTTGTATTCATTGCCAGAGAGTTTGGCCGCTGAGGTAATCATTGAAATAGATGAAGAGGTAAGAGGTAGGTTGCTGGAGGATTACTCAGGCGAAGAATTGGCCAATGAGATTATTGAAAACCTAGACTCTGACGATGCAGCTGATATCATCAGCGAACTCGACGATGACAGAATCAATGATGTACTTCAAAATCTTGAAGATCAAAATCAAGCCCGCGAAATAGCCTCATTATTAAATTATGAAGAAGATACCGCAGGTGCTTTGATGGCCAAGGAATTGGTAAAAGTGAATGAAAATTGGAAATTGATGCGCTGTGTGCGCGAAATGAGAAGGCAAGCTGAGGAGGTAGACCAAGTGCACGCTATTTATGTAACCAATGATGCAAATGTGCTTTTAGGAACGCTCTCGCTTAAAAAATTATTGACTACCAGCACACGTACACCTGTATCTGATGTATTTGATAAAAAAGTGCGCAGTGTAGAGGTAAATACTCCTGCTGAGGAAGTAGCGCGAATCATGAGTAAATACGACTTGGTGGTGCTGCCTGTGGTAGATGACGAAGGTAGGTTGCTAGGCCGTATTACGGTAGATGATGTAGTAGATGTAATACGTGAAGAAGCTGAACGCGATTATCAAATGGCCTCAGGTTTATCTACCGATGTGGAGTCTAACGACAGCGTATTTGCGCTTTCGCGCGCTCGATTGCCTTGGCTGCTCATAGGTATGCTCGGTGGTGTACTCAGTTCACGCGTGGTAGATTATTTCGATATTATGGCTTATCCAGAAATGGCAGCATTTATGCCATTGATAGCCGCTACAGGTGGAAATGTGGGTGTGCAATCGGCAGCCTTGGTAGTACAATCGCTGGCCAATGATAGCTTTAAAGATACCATAGCAAAAAAA
>CAYZUZ010000358.1:0-1846 GCA_964481795.1 uncultured Cryomorphaceae bacterium | reverse complement strand
CCATTATGAAAGTACAGGACCAGAAATATGGGAGCAAACCGAGGGTAAAATCACACATTTTGTAGTAGGAGTAGGTACTGGGGGTACAATTTCAGGTGTGGGCAGGTATTTAAAAGAAAAAAATCCTAACATACAGATTTGGGGAGCAGATACTTACGGTTCGGTTTTTAAAAAATATCACGAGACAGGTATCTTCGACGAAAATGAAATTTATTCTTACATTACCGAAGGTATAGGAGAAGATATATTACCTAAAAACGTTGACTTTAGCGTAATTGATTATTTCGAAAAAGTTACGGATAAAGACGGTGCATTGGCCACGCGTGAATTGGCAAAAAAAGAAGGCCTGTTTTTGGGCTATTCTTGTGGTTCCGCTTTTCAAGCATTGCGTCAAATAAAACACAGATTAAAGCCTACCGACTTGGTTGTTGTTCTATTTCACGATCATGGCAGTAGATATGTGGGCAAGGTTTACAACGACGATTGGATGCGCGAAAGAGGCTACTTGCAGCAAAATAATAAGGTAGCTAAGGATTTAACGGATAGACATGCGCGTTTGCCATTATTATCCGTAGGCGTGGGCGAACCTGTGGCTAATGCTATTTCGCTGATGAAAAAATATGGTATCTCGCAGCTACCAGTTCGCAAGGATGGCGACTTTGTAGGTTCGCTTAATGAAAGAAAATTATTTGAAGAATTGATTGAAAATTCTGACGCTCCAAAAAAATTGATTGGCGAAATCATGCAAAAACCTTTTCCTTTGGTAGAGGCTACTACACCTATAGAAGAAGTGGCTCGCTTGATGACAAACGATAACGATGCCGTTATAGTAGCACTTTCAGATAGTACCTATCATATAGTAACACCCAATGATTTGGTAGCTCAATTGGGTTAAAATCAGGAGGATGATACTCACAAAAAATTCAGAGTTAAAAGCACTAGGCGCCAAGCGAATCATAAGCTTGGTGCCTTCGCTTACTGAATTTTTATATGATATTCAATTGGAAAATGAAGTGGTTGGCATTACAAAATTTTGCGTACACCCCGATCATTGGTATCAAAACAAACCCAAAATAGGTGGAACAAAAAAGGTAAATATTGAAGCTGTAAGAGCGTTAAGGCCAGATTTAATCATAGCAAATAAAGAGGAAAATACCCGTGAGGATGTAGAATCATTGGCGACTTTTTGCACCGTTTATGTAAGCGAAATAAGCACATTGAATGAAGCTTTAACCGAACTTGAACATATAGGCCAAATATGCGGTAGGGAACATCAAAGTAAAGAAATTACTGAAAGTATTCATTTAAAATTCAGCTTATTAGGTGGCTCTCAACAACCACAAACAGCATTGTATCTCATTTGGCGCAAACCCTACATGTGTGCTGGCAACGATACCTATATACATGAAATGATGCACTTTGCCGGTTTTGAAAATTGTATAACCCAATCGAGATATCCCAGTTTATCAGATCAAGAAATGCATCAAATGAATCCAGAATTTGTGTTGCTGTCGTCAGAGCCTTATCCCTTTAAGCCTAAGCATATCGAAGAAATGAAAAATTATTTTCCATCGGCTAATATTTTATGGGTTGATGGTGAAATGTTTAGCTGGTATGGAAGCAGAATGCTGCGTGCTGCTACGTATTTTCAAAATTTGAGAAAAGGAACCTGATAAAGCATTTGTTAATCTTAATTATTAGTTGTACTTTAAAAGTACTTCTATGGTATTTTCGCTTTTCTTTTTATAATTAAATTCAAACATGAACAGATTTTTTACATTTATTTTTTTATTGACTTTTACATGGGGTATACAAGCTCAAAACATATTGGATACCAATACATTAT
>CAYZUZ010000357.1:0-1872 GCA_964481795.1 uncultured Cryomorphaceae bacterium | reverse complement strand
AATTGCCTATGCACAATACTACCAATCCACCTTTGAAAGACAAAAAATCAAAAGGCCCTAAAGAAGAAAGCATTCGATTTTTGCTTATGTACTCCAAGAGTATCACGGGCTTTCCTGTAGCCAAGGAAAAAATGATTTGTCTGCATCTGAACTAGCTTTTTAAACTATTTCATTTAAAAAATTTAAGTGCATCCCAAATTATTTTGAGATGCACTTATTTTTTGTCCAATATTTGCCTAGCACAAATTTTTTTATTCGTGAAGTATTTAATGTTTTTATTGTTCCCGTGGTCATTGATATACGACCTTGTTACAAGGTTTAGAAATAGTCTATACGACCAAGGTGTTTTCAAAAGCGAGGCCATAAATGGAGTTTTTACCCTTGTGGTAGGCAATCTAAGTACAGGGGGTACTGGCAAAACGCCAATGTGTCTCTACCTTTTATCGGAGCTTCAAAAGCATCATTCCATTGTGTACTTAAGCAGAGGTTATGGTAGGCGCAGCAAGGGTTTTCTGTGGGTAGAAGAAAATAGCAGCACCCATCAAGTAGGTGATGAAGCCATGATTGTAAAAAAGAATTTTCCGAACCTGCACGTGGCTGTATGTGAAAGTAGGGTAGTAGGGGCAAGGAGAATTTTGAAAGAACATCCTGATACTTCTTGTATTTTGCTCGATGATGCCTTTCAACATAGAAGCTTAAAAGCTGATTTTTATATTTTACTTACGTCGTATTCCAATCCTTTTTTCAGTGATTATGTATTGCCCATGGGGCACTTGCGCGAGTGCAGAAAGGGAGCAAAAAGAGCCGATTGCGTAGTGATTACAAAGTGTCCAGAACGTGAGGAATCTATTGAATTTGAGCGTTATACAAATAAAGTACAAGACTATGTAGATGCCAAAGTTTATTTTTCAAAAGTAGATTATCCACAGGATTTTAAACCCCAAAAATCCAAGGCAATAGCTGTAAGTGGATTGGCACATGCCCGCGATTTTGAAGCATTTATTCAATCCAATTATCAAGACGTTTTTATAAAAAGATTCCCTGATCACCATCGCTACACCGACCTAGATTTGAAGCAGATTATTGAACAAGCACAATCAAATGATGCGGAGGTAGTTGTAACCGAAAAAGATTGGGTAAAAATTTCGGAACTGGACCTAGGATATAACCCTCTCATTCGATTTTTACCCATCAAATTGAAGTTTTTACAAAATGATGATGATTTGAAAAACCGAATCACTCATTTAATCGTTTCTAAATTAAATCAATACAATAAAAAATGAAAAAACCATTACTTTTAGCAGTCATAAGTCTCGCTGTTTATTTAGCCTCTTTTCAAAATTTGAGTTCCAATTCAGGTGGAATTTCTGGTTTTGCGGGTTCTCCAGCCGACAATGGCCAAACTTGTACCTCATGTCATGGTGGTTCAGCTCAAACAGTCAATAACGTAATTACCACAGATATACCGGCCTCAGGATATTTGCCTGGTGAGATATACAATATTTCAATAAGCGTTACCCATCCTACTTTCAATAGATTTGGATTCAGCTTTTCGGCTCAAAATCCAAGCAACGGCAATCAATTGGGCACTTTTAACCTGACCAATACCAACGAAACCCGATTGAATGCACAAGGCAAGTACGTAGGTCATACATCTGGTGGAACTACAGGCTCGGCCAATGCAAAAACATGGAGTTTTCAATGGACTGCTCCAGCTACTCCTCAAGGTGATGTTGGTTTTTATGGTGCATTTAATTTAACCAATGGCAATGGTACTACCTCAGGCGATGCCACTCAGGTACAAAGCTTGATTGTGCAACCTAATCCAAGTGTAGGCTTAAGTGAAGCAGTTGCTAAAACATTCAAAGCCTA
>CAYZUZ010000356.1:0-1875 GCA_964481795.1 uncultured Cryomorphaceae bacterium | reverse complement strand
CCCATCGCTTGCTTCATTTGGAGGTTTTGCAAGTAGATATTTCTACGATAAACCTATCAGAATCTGTGTTTTGGATAAAAAAAGAAGACTTAAAGACTTTAGGGTTTCCCAGGCCGCTCAAAAAATTTATAGATCTATACTTGTAGCAAAGTTCGTTTTACCTAATTTAGCAGCAAGCTATATACATACTTAAAATTCAAAAAAAACCATGAGTGGTACAGTAAATAAGGTCATATTGATAGGCAACTTGGGCGCAGACCCCGAAACCAAACATTTTCCTGATGGGAACTCGCTCACCCGGATTGCTATTGCTACCTCAGAAACTTATACCAATAGAGAAAATGAAAAAGTAACTGCTACCGAGTGGCACAACATCACTTTGCGAAAAGGATTATCAGGCGTAGCAGAAAAATATTTAAAAAAAGGAGATAAGGTTTACATAGAAGGCAAGCTTAAAACAAGAAGCTGGGACGATAATGGAGTAAAAAAATACGCCACAGATGTGGTGGCTGAAAATATGACGATGCTTACGCCAAGATCTACTCAATCTGTGGGCGGACAAGAAAATATGGCCCAAGAACAAAATACGCCTCCACCGCAAAATTATAATGCTCAATCACAAGCGGAAGATAGTAAATTTGCCGGTGCAGAAGAGGACGAAGTATTGCCTTTTTAAAAAATGATTTTTTATTTTATCAAAGGCCATTTATTAACTAATTATCAACCCGTTTGGACCCAGACCCTGATTTATACCTAGCATCACAAGGCTTTCTCTTGAGCTTCAATACCGCCTTGATAGCCCCATTGCTTGTATTTATTTTACTCATTGTAATTTCTGCGCTTATATCTGGTGCAGAAGTTGCTTTTTTCTCTTTAAAAACCTCTGATTTTGAAAGCCTCAAAAACAAGGACAAAAGCGCCTTTAAAAAGCTGAACGAAATCAACCAAAACAAAACCGAAATACTTGCTACAATACTCATTAGCAATAACTTTGTAAATGTTGCTATTGTAATTTTGGGTAGCATTCTGATGGACGGTTTTTTTGATTTTCGGGGTAATGAAACCCTCGAAATCATAGCCAATTTAGTCATACTTACCTTGTTGTTGTTGCTATTTGGCGAACTCATGCCCAAGCTTTTAGGCAGACGTTTTCCTGTGGCATTTTCGCTTATTATGGCCAAACCTTTGCTTTCTACAAAAAGCATTTTACAGCCTTTCGTATTCATACTTATAGGTATGGCTCAAAAAATTGAGAAGTGGATAAAACCCAGCAATCCCGATACCATTTCGGTAGATGAATTGAGTCAAGCCTTAGAGCTAAGCACCGGAGGCAGCAGTGAATATGAAGCCGAAACCGACAACAAAATGCTTGAAGGCATTTTAAAATTTGGCACCACTACCGTAAAACAGGTAATGACCCCGCGTATCGACATTGAATCGCTCAACACCAAAATGACCTTTGCAGAAATCATCAATACCATCAAAGAAACTGGCTACAGTAGATTGCCCGTATATGAAGATGATATTGACCATATTCAAGGAATTTTATACATAAAAGACCTTTTGCGACACCTTTACGAAACAGATTTTGACTGGCAGCAATTGGTAAGACCTGCCTTTTTTGTGCCTGAAAGCAAAAAAATTGACGATTTATTGCAGGAGTTTAGAGCGCGAAAAAACCACATAGCCATAGTAGTAGATGAGTATGGTGGCACTTCGGGCATTGCTACCCTCGAAGATGTGGTGGAAGAAGTGGTGGGCGAAATCAATGATGAACACGATATAGATGACCTAGTGTATTCAAAATTAGATGAAAACAACTATATTTTTGAAGGCAAAACACCCCTCAATGATTTTTATCGAGTACTAGATTTG
>CAYZUZ010000355.1:0-1877 GCA_964481795.1 uncultured Cryomorphaceae bacterium | reverse complement strand
ATTGACCTAGCAGATTCTATTTACCAAGTATCGGAAGCTATTGTAGTAGATCATAAAGACGTAAAAGACTTCGATGGATTTCAATTAGAGCTTGCTAAATATTTTGGGGTAGAAAGTCCTGTAAATCAAGAAGAATTTGAGAAAACCCCAACTCAAACATTGGTTGAAAATTTATACACCTATGCCAGCGAGCAGTACACAGTAAAAAACAAACGCATAGCAGAAATAGCTTATCCTGTAATAAAAAATGTGTATGAATCACAATCAGGTAGTTATCAAAATATTGTAGTACCCATTACCGACGGACACAGAGCCATGCAGGTAATAACCCACCTACAAAATGCATATGACTCCAAAGGAATGCAGTTGATCAAAGATTTCGAAAAATCCATCACCTTGGCATCGATTGATGATGCATGGAAAGATCACCTGCGCGATATGGACGATTTGCGTTCTGCTGTGCAAGGAGCGGTGTATGAGCAAAAAGACCCCTTATTGATCTATAAATTTGAATCTTTTGAGCTTTTCAAAAAAATGAAAACCACCCTGAGCAAAGATTTGATTTCATTTTTATTTAAAGCCAATCTGCCCACAGAAGACCCAGCGGCCGTGCGCCAAACCAACACCACAGGTAGGGCAGTGCGCAGGCCACAACCAGCCACGCAAACCAATCGCGAGCTCGTAACCAATGGGCCAGATGCAGCACCTAAGCAACAAGCACCCATAGTATCTGATAAAAAGTATGGCCGAAACGATACCGTTAAGGTTCAAAATATAGCCACAGGAGAATCAAAACAGGTAAAATACAAAGTAGCCCAGCCCTTGGTAGAAAAAGGTCAGTGGGTTATTGTAGAAGAAGCATAGGTAGTCGCAATCAAAACAACAGATTTTAGGTTATCTGTATTTAAAATTCATTGTAATGATTACCCGCGCTTTTGTGTTAAAGATTTTAATGTATGTGATTCTTTCTATTATTGCGGTAGCTATAGGCACCCATCTTTTGGCTCCGCCTCAAAGACTGCCCATATTCAATCCTGTAGATTTAAATCCCTATTTGGTAGACCCTGAATTTCAAAAGATAGGCAGAAACTATAAAGTAGGCGGCTTTGAGGCCACAGCTCACACACAGCAAGTGATCAATCAAGATTGGGTAAAAGGTAAAATTTATACAGTATCATTCTTTTTCACTACCTGCCCCAGTATTTGTATAGATATGACCCGTGAAATGAAGGCTTTACAAACGGCCTATGGAAAGGATAATACCGTGCAAATGCTCTCATTTTCTGTAATGCCAGAGGTAGATAGTCCTGAGGTATTGGCTGCTTATGCCGAAAATAATGGAATAAATGCACCTGGATGGTTGCTGCTTCATACCACGCAAGCTGAAATACAAAGATTGGCCAGAAAGGTCTTTTTTGTTGTAAGAGAAAATCCAGGCGACGACGACGATAGTCACGATTTTATTCATACAGAAAATGTGGTATTGGTAGACCTTAACGGACGATTAAGAGGATTTTATGATGGTACATCGCCACAAGAAATGCAAAAATTAGTAGAAGATATAAAAATCTTAAAGCGTGAAATGAAGCTTTGAATGAGTGAAACATGAAATTCAATGAGTTTGCTTTACATAATAAAAGCATAAATTGAAAGCAAATTTTCTTGTATTGACAAATTTTTTGGCTGTTTTTTCATGAAAATTTCACAATAGCTTAATATTCTATCCATTTGGTTTAAAGTTTTATCTAATTTTGGAACAGATTTAACCCTTAATCTTTCCTTTATGAAACAATGGATACAATCCAAAGGCAATTTTGTATTGTCTGGTCTTATTTTTTTTAATTTAATTCTATTTTCAACACCTTCTGTATTTGCTC
>CAYZUZ010000354.1:0-1878 GCA_964481795.1 uncultured Cryomorphaceae bacterium | reverse complement strand
AAGCCTGTCGCGTGCCGGATTGGGGTACATGCTAAATTGTGGGGCAGCCGATAGGCTTTGCAGACCCACAGGACTAAAATACACCGAATCGCAGTAAGTAATTTGTCCGCAGGCATTGTAAGCCGAGGCGCACACTTGGTAGTAACCCGATTGCTGATAGCTGTGGCTTACCTGTGTGCCGGAGCCTATATTGCCATCGCCAAAGCGCCAAAAAACACTATCGGGGGCACTGCCTTGGTGGGTAAAGTTGAAGGCGGTAGAATCGCTGCTGAAGCCATGAGTAAAAGATACAGAATCCAAAGCCGCGCAAGAGTACTTGGCAAAGAAATACGTGCGCTGCGAGCCTATGGGAGGCATGGTGGTGGGGCCTAGAGTGAGCAAACCATTGTAATTACCTCCTACATAGTAATTACCCTCGGCATCTGCTGCCAGTGCATAGCCATAGGACTCACCACCTACGTTGGTCTGACTGCGCTCCAACTTGATTAAATCGCCCGTGTGCTTATTAAAACGAGCAAAGAAACTTTCGTAGCCCTTGTTTATAGGTATAAAACTAGTGTCGAGATCATTGAGACCAGTGAAATGAAGTGTGCCAGCCCAACCAGCAATGGATACCTCGTTTTTATTTACGACAACACCATTGCCTCTAGAAGCAGCGTTTGAAGTTGCAATTTTGCCCCAAATGGGTACACCATTGGCATTTAATTTTAGTATATAAGGCCTAGTACCCTCATTGTTATTTGGATTAGATACTTGAAAAGAATCAAAAGTAAAGCCTGTACCTCTTGCCATACCCGTTAAAAATATTTCGTCATTTTCATCTAAAGCAAAATCAAAGATTTGATTATTTGCAAAAGCAGAAGTACCAAAAACATCACTTGTTTTATACCACAACAAAGTTCCTTGAGGCGAGAAGCAAGCTATATACATAGGCTCCAAAATCGTATCATTGCCCAGCACCAAAGGATGTACAGCAGGGTCTATAGAGCTTGTGCCTATTCGGTAGGTGCCTGCCAGATAATACCGCCCTGTATGGTGGCTTTTTTTGAATTGGCAATTGTTTGTAATGGAATTAAAAGCATTTACATGACCCCTCGCTTGAAATGGAACAATACTGCTTACATGGCCTTGGGCATTGAGTCGAATGCGGTGTATGCCCTCTTGGGTTACTTGAAAATTACTCTGATTTACAAAACCCTCCTTTAAATATACCATCCAATCGCAGCCACCATTAGGCAAACCCATAACTTGTACAGGACGAGTCTCTAGCCATTCTTCAGAAAGCCTAAGTATAGTGTCTTGAGAAGGAGAATATACCCATTGCAATGTTCCAGCTGTATCGTATTTTACTAAATATAATCTTTGCTTAAACTCATTAGGGTTATTTGATGCAGGAATTATCGAGTCGTAATCAAAATGAATTGGATTAATTCCTAGTTGTATAGAAGATGGAGGTAAAAGTATACAAGATAAATATACTCCATCTAAAGAATCTAAAGACATGGTAGCAAGATTTGAAAGTGTGCCGGAAGAACCAAAAACCTTTGCCCATTTAAAATCACCTGATGTAGAAAATTTAGCAATCACTACATTAGAACCCCCATTAATAGAAGCAAATCCTGGCAGCATCTGACCCCCAATTTGATTGCTTGAAGAACCTGATTGTGCTAGTATGTAAACATGACCTTTTTGATCATACAGAATGTCCAATACATTATTGTTGATACTGGGATTTCCTATGGTATTTGTACTCCCCCCTCTTTTGGCCCATTGTCAAGGGCTTTGTGCATATAATTGGATAAAAAAAAGTGTGAAAATAATGCTAGAAAAAGTTTTCATAATTTATGTTTTTTATTGTTTAATCGTTGAGTCGTTGAG
>CAYZUZ010000353.1:0-1886 GCA_964481795.1 uncultured Cryomorphaceae bacterium | reverse complement strand
TAATGAATATTTTAAAAATATCGGATGTAAACGAGGTCTATGACAAGTTTAAAGACCATAAAGGAGTAGATTTTATTGACCATCTATTCAGGGAGTTTGAGGTACAATTTGAGTACTTTGAAGAGGAGCTGGCGCGCATACCCAAAACAGGCCCTTTTATCACCATCAGCAACCATCCTTTAGGCGGTGTAGATGGGATATTACTGATCAAGCTGGTGAGTATGATTCGTCCGGATTTTAAAATAATGGCCAATTTTTTATTGAAAAAAGTAGAGCCCATCAGTGATTTTATTATGCCTGTGAATCCGTTTGAAGAAGGCGTAAATAAGAGCTCTGTACCGGGTATCAAGGAGGCCATGTTGCATTTGAAGGAAGGCAAACCTTTGGGTATTTTTCCGGCTGGTGAGGTAAGTACGTATCATTTTGACGAACGCAGAATTGCAGACAAAACATGGGAGCAAGGAGCTATCAAATTGATACAAAAAATGCAAGTGCCTGTGGTGCCCATTTACTTCAAAGCTCGAAATAGCTTTTGGTTTTACTTTTTATCTACCCTACATCCAGCATTGCGCACGGCCAAGTTGCCCTCTGAGTTGTTCAACAAGCACAAAAAACCCATACAAATACGCATAGGCAAAGCCATACATGCCGATGAATATAAGGAATATACAGAATTGGAGGACTTAAATACCTTTTTGCGAACCAAAACCTATATGCTATCCAAAGCATTGCCACCTAAAAAATTGGATTTAAAGACCATAATTCCGAAGATAAAACAGGAAAAAACTGCTGAGCCTATAGCAGAGGAAACGGATAAAGAGCTCATTATACAAGAAATAGAAGCTCTGCAAAAGGCTGGTAAAAAGCTATCAGAAGTAAAAAATTATGAAATATACTTGGGTCGTAAACCCATGATAAACAATATAGTACGCGAAATAGGTCGCCTGCGCGAAATCACCTTTCGCGAGGTAGGCGAAGGCAGCAACAAAGCCTTGGATTTGGATGAATTTGACGAGTATTACCATCATCTGCTGCTTTGGGACAAAGAAGCTCAATTGATTTGTGGTGCATATAGATTAGGCCTTGGCCAAAAAATATATGAAGAGCGCGGCTTGGAGGGATTTTATGTACCTACTTTATTTAAAATAGCACCACCTGCGCATAAATTATTGAGTGAAGGTATAGAATTGGGTAGAGCATTTGTAATAAAATCCTATCAAGGAAAGCCCATGCCTTTGTTTTTGCTGTGGAAAGGAATAGTACATGCTGTATTGCGCAATCCGGGGCATAGATTTTTAACAGGCTGCGTAAGCATCAGCAATAGTTACAGCAAATTCTCCAAAAGTTTGATTATTGAATTTATAAGGCGATACTACTTTGATGCTGAAATGGCTCCCCACATAATACCGCGCAAAAAATATAAAGTAGAGCTCGACGAAGCCGATTCCAGTTTTATATTCAATATAGCTAAGTCTGATTTAAATCGCTTTGATAAATTCATAGAAGACTTAGAGCCTGGCAATGCACGCGTACCAGTACTTTTAAAAAAATACATCAAGCAAAATGTGAAAATTGTTGCTTTCAATGTGGATCCGAAATTCAACAACTGCTTGGATGGATTTATGTATGTAGATATCAAGAATTTACCCGAGCAAACCATAAAACCTGTGCTGGATGAACTTGAAAAAGAACAGCAAAAAATGGAAACCAAGAACGGAGGTATTTAATCGACAATTTCTGATTATTCAATATTTTACTATAAAAACGTTTTCGTTAAGCGTCTTTCATCATTGTAGCAATGGCACTGTATGCCGATTGACAAGCTCCTTGCACCATTGCTTGATCCTCTATAGAAAGTGCCTCGCCTGCAAAGTAAATTTTTTGCT
>CAYZUZ010000352.1:0-1897 GCA_964481795.1 uncultured Cryomorphaceae bacterium | reverse complement strand
ACCAAAGCGTAGTAGCACGCAACCTTACTACAGAAGAAGGCCTGAATGAAATACACAAAAAACTAGACACCCTATTGGCCGCAGGAGGCGCCTATCTGGATGACCTCAAATACTGCCCACACCACCCCGATGGTGGATTTCCGGGGGAAAATAAAGCCTACAAAATAGTTTGTGAGTGTCGCAAGCCAAAACCCGGTATGATACTGCAAGCAGCCCATCAATATCATATCGACCTGAGCCAAAGCTATATGATTGGCGATTCGGAAAGAGATATCAAAGCAGGTAAAGCCGCGGGAGTATGTACCATAGGACTCAAAACAGGTCATGGTATCAAAAAAACGGAAGTGCAACCCGATTACTTTTTTGGCAACCTAAAAGAAGCCGTCGACTTCATTATTGACCAACCTTTTGAGTTGTATGCAACAAGACTGCTGCAAGAACTTGAATACCGCCAGCAGCGTCCGTTTGTGATATCCATAGCGGGCAATACCCGATCTGGAAAAAGCACTCTAGCAACCTACACTCAAAAACTCCTCGAAAAACAAGGGATTAAAGTTTTGAAAGTTGCATTGGATGACTGGATTCTGCCCCGTGAAGAACGACCCGTAGGTGGCAATGTTTTTGACTATTTTCAGATTGAAAAACTCGCTGACGATATACAAAAAATAATGAAAGGCGAAGAAATAAGTACCTTGGGATACTCCAGACACCCACTCTGGCCCAGAGAAGGAAATCATTACAAAATAGACCAACACGAAGTAGTAATTTTAGAAGGAATCGTTGCTTTGAGTCACCCCATACTCAGAGCCTTAAGTCATTTAAAAATTTTTAAAACCGTACAAGCAGAAGTGCTTAAAGAAAGAGTCTATACATTCTACAAATGGAAAGGGATGCATGATGTAGATATTGAAAATCAATATAATGAAAGACGAGCTCAAGAGTATTCTCTCATAGAAAAAGAGCTCAAATGGGCTGACTGGATCCTATAAAAAATAAAAAAACCAATAAAAAAATTAAAACAATGAACCCAAGCAACCAAGAGATTAAGCCCATAGCCATGCCAGGCACACATCAAAGCTTTTTGAAGTATTTTAACCAACTTAACTTAGCCAAAGAGCATAAAATTTTAGACATGGGGGCGGGTCATGGAGCATTTACCCAGAAGCTGTACCACATGGGCTATAATGTGTTTGCATGTGACTTATTTCCAGAAATATACGAATTTGACAAGGTAGAATGTAAGAAGGCCGATATCACACAAGAATTGCCTTATCCCGATGATTTTTTTGATGTAGTAATTGCCATAGAAGTAAGCGAACACATCATTGATCACGAGCAGTTTTTCAAAGAAATCAATAGAATACTGAAACCCAAAGGTCAACTCTATCTTTCTACCCCCAATATACTTTCATTAAAATCGCGTATGCGGTTTTTAATTGGCGGATTTTTCTACAGTTTTGGCAAATTAAATTTGACCAATTACAACGGTCTGCAACACGTGGCATCGCTCACCTTAGACCAATACAATTACGTAGCCTACAAAAATGGATTTGAAGAAGCAAAATATGAAATAGACAGAAAGCAAAATACTTCCACTTGGTTGCTCATTCTTTTATATCCATGGATCTGGAGGCACAACATCAAGAAAAGGAAATCTAGTTTTCACAATACCCAAAAGCTATTGCTGGGTCGCTTGCTTTTTTTGAACTATACGAGCAGAAAATAGACAGAAAAATTAAAAAATCGCTCGCAAGATTGCTTGGAATGAGGTAAACTTTTGAGGTAGAAAATGAACAAATTTGAGTAGATTTTCGTTTCAATTGAAAATTTACCCTTGACCCAAACCACCCTTTTTTTTGATTACGCCATTGCCGGTGCAGGAGCATCTGGGCTTTTA
>CAYZUZ010000351.1:0-1910 GCA_964481795.1 uncultured Cryomorphaceae bacterium | reverse complement strand
ATATTAGCACCCATATAGAAAACGGTATTGGGAGCATAGAATTCTATTCATCAGCAAGCAATTCGCTGCCAGCAAAGGTTTTAAAGGAGCTAGCAGAGGGCATTACTGGGCTTGATGCTGACCCGAATGTGAAGGTAATGGTGCTTAAAAGCAGGGGAGAAAAAGCCTTTTGCGGTGGAGCAAGTTTTGATGAGCTTATTGCCATCCAAGATGAAAAGCAAGGTCTAGAATTTTTTAGTGGTTTTGCTCGAGTAATCAATGCGATGCGAAAGGCTCAAAAATTAATTATAGGTCGTGTACAGGGCAAAGCTGTAGGTGGAGGAGTAGGCTTAGCTGCCGCTACCGATTTTTGTATCGCTACTGAATCTGCTGCCATCAAACTATCTGAGTTAGCCGTAGGGATAGGACCTTTTGTGGTGGGGCCGGCAGTAGAGCGCAAAGTAGGGCTTACTGGTATGAGTGATTTAGCTATCAATGCTACGGAATGGCGCAGTGCTGCTTGGGCGCGTGAAAAAGGACTTTATACAGAAGTATGCACACATATCGAAGAGCTCGATGATAGGGTAGGAGCATTGGCTTTGCGATTGGCACAGTCTAGTCCTGAGGCTATGATGGAGCTGAAAAAAATGTTTTGGCAAGGAACTGAGCATTGGGATCAGTTGCTTGCAGAGCGTGCACAAATAAGCGGACGCTTGGTGCTAAGCGAGTTTACAAAAAATTTCATACAATCATTTAAATCCAAATCTTGATTATCAAAGCTTATGAAATCAACATTTCTTTTTGTTCTTACAATGGTTTCTTTTTCGGTTTTACACTCACAAAACCTTGAAAATGTAGATAAAGCAATACAGAATAAGCCAAAGATAGAAGTAGATACCACGGGTTCATGGAAATTCAGCGGAATATATAGTGCAAGTGCAGCACTTACTTCATTGACTAATTGGGCCGCTGGAGGTAATAACAACCTAAACACAAATGTTTTAGCCCGTCAGTTTGCAGTAAAACAAGTGAAAAACTGGACTTGGTTTAATTTACTAGAAGCCAACTTGGGCTACAACTTTCAAGATGTAGGAACACTTAAAACGGACGATAAGCTAGAATTTACCACGAGGCTTGATAGAAATTTGAAAGAAAGTAAATGGAGTATTTCAGTTTTTGGAAACTTCCGCACTCAGTTCATGGACGGATTTGCCAACGTAGCCGACGATGAGCGAATTTCAACTTTTATGGCTCCTGGATTCCTTACCTATGGTTTAGGTATGACCAACGCCAGCTTTAAGGGGTTCAGCGTATATGTATCGCCTGTGCAGGCCAAGCACACCTTTGTTTACGACAGCACTTTATTTGCTAGGGATGCTTTCTTTAACAAAACAATACCCAATGTAACAGCAGGAAATATAGGAGGAAGTAGAATAGAGATGGGTGCCTTTATTGATATTATTTACAAAAACACCTTTGCCAAAAAAATAGAGTTAAACTCTCGTATCAATCTGTTTTCTAATTACTTAGATAGGCCTCAAAACATTGACGTAAACTGGGAAAACATCTTTTTATTCAAGCTAATAAAAAATCTATCATTAAGCATACAAACCCATCTGATATATGACGATGATATTTTGGTGCGCGCCCGCAGCAACAGCCCTACTCCTGATGTAATTGATGCTCCTGGCACGCAGTTTCGCTTCATTACAGGCGTGGGCTTTGCCTATGCTTTTGGCGGAGCCAAATAACTTATTGCATGTAAATTAAGAAACCGCGTAAGAAATTAATTTCCTACGCGGTTTTTTTATTGATTAAACTATACTTGGTTTATTCTAAAATAGCGGCAACACCTGGTAGTACATTGCCTTCGAGGTACTCAAGCATAGCGCCTCCACCGGTGCTTATATAGCTTAACTTGTTATCTATAC
>CAYZUZ010000350.1:0-1914 GCA_964481795.1 uncultured Cryomorphaceae bacterium | reverse complement strand
CATTGCTGCGCCTCCGGCAAAAGAGCGCAGCTCTTGGTTAGTTTTTATTAGGGTCATAATCTTCAGCAGGTTTTACGGCCACACCTTCATCTAGGCGGGCTATGAATTGATTTTCGAACATGAACATAAATCGGGAATTGTCTTTGGCGTGCTTTTCAGCCCAGCCATTGTAGCGCGCTATGAAGTTGAGAGGCTTAAGCACAAGATCTTGGTGCGGCTTGATGCTCATAACATAGGAGTTGGCAGCCACGCGCTTATCGCTACCGCTACCACTGGAGCCTTGGCCTTTGCCGGGTCCTGCACCAAAAAGCGTAGGATCTACATTTAGGTTGCGAAAAATGTGGTGATCGGCTTCCTGTGAGTCTTCGATGTAGCGGCCATCTTTGAGTTTGTCATCTACTGCCTCTATTTTCCAATCCTTATATTTTACTTGGCCTTGCATTTCGTTTTTGGACGTTACCATCATGCTGCCGCCTTGCTTTTCTTTCAAAAACTTGTCAAAGGCTTGCTTTTCAGAGGTTACGATTTGCACTTGTTCCTCATTGGATTTTTTGTCCCAATCCTTGTACTTGCCGCCCCAGTACCACTCCGGTACATGTATCAGGTATTTGATGGATGCGCTGTTTTCCAAAAGTGATTTTTTAAACACAGGCACCTGCATAGCTACAGGCAGCCAGCTATCCAGTATCACATGCCAGGGAGCATCTTGGTAATAAGGTCGCCCAGGGCTTGGAAAGTACACTGGGTAAGAAAAGCGTGAATCCTTCTTAGCCCTTACCTGCTCTACAGGGTCTAGCCAAGTAATGATGTTGTCAAGATTAAAATCTACAGTATCTTTAGATGCTACATTTTTCCAATCTGCAGTAATGTAGGTTTTTGTGATTTGCCCTTTCAGCTTTCCTTTTTGTTCGCGTATAGCAAAGCGGGTTTCGGTGGTTTCATTACAGGTAAGGAAGTTGATTTTTTTTCCATTAATTGAGGTAATGATTTCAGGAAACACATTATGAAAATAGTAGAAATTACTCAAGGCCTCTTGTGTATAGAGCATAATATCGGTTTGCTCCATCCAATCGTCTATTTCAGGGTCAATTATGGGTTCAAAAACCTTTTCTGTGCCCACATATTTCTGCCTACCATATACCAATCCATTACCTGATGCTATGCGAATTTTCCAATCCAAAATAGGCTTGATAAGCGATACTTTTTTTATTTTGTCCAGAACCTCTTCGGGGTAATCGTTGCTAAGGCCATAATTTGCCACCCAATCTTTTTGCAGGTCAATAGGATCTTTGGGCGCGGTAGGGGTTTTACTTCCTGGTTCTATCTGATTTAAGATAGCGGTATCGCCACCTATTACCAGTACCATACCATCTTTTACAAAAGCTTTACTCATTATTGACTTACTGATTTGCGGTTAAACACAGTGATTAATCTGGAGTGCACAGAGTATGCGTGCTTATCGCGGAGCAATGGGCGCACGCCTACCATATAAGGATGCGCTCTTTGGTTTGAAGGCAGGGCGCACCTTTCGGCTGCGGGCAGCTCTACTCTTTTACCTTCTTGGGTAAAAAAGCAAATTTGAAAAGGCTTAGGCTTGTTGTCTAATGTCTTTTCTTCCATACACCTGAGCATTTCTTGTACTCTTATATTTTCCATTCCTTAAAAGTACATAACCGATATTTTTTTTATAAGACACCGCCAACAATTTCACCTCAAGTCAAATATTGTCGTAAAACGTCAGTCAATTTCACGGCTAGTGGAATTTGATTTCCTTGCTTAAACGAGATATATTGTTTCTTAAAATTCATATTTAAAAAATTAACGCTTAAACCTATAGCCCAATCGACCTAAGAAGAGTGGGGTATAGGTTTAAGAGTTCTTCAACGGCATTCCCAGCCAAAAAACGGCAATCAG
>CAYZUZ010000349.1:0-1917 GCA_964481795.1 uncultured Cryomorphaceae bacterium | reverse complement strand
AATACATGGGGTGTATTGCCGCCTCTTGAATTTCGAAGTGTGGCTATTTTGTTTATGTTAACGCTTAATCTTGTGTTCATGCTTTTTTCTTGTAAAGTTTTGCTCCTATATCTCTTATCAATGCCGGACCTTGATATATAAATCCGGTATAAATCTGTACCAGGTCTGCACCTAAATCAATTTTTCGCTGGGCATCTGCTACGGAGTTAATGCCGCCACAGGCAATTAGGGTTGTTTTTCCTTTGAGTTTTTGACCCAAATAGGCCAAAACTTCATCTGATCGGTTGCGAAGTGGTGCCCCTGATAATCCGCCAGCACCAAGGGCGTCTATCTGATTTTTAGGGGTTTTCAAACCTTCACGACTGATTGTTGTGTTGTTGGATATCAATCCGTCCATCTCGCCATCTAAGGCCATTTCGATGATGTCATCCAATTGATTTTCGTTCAAATCTGGGGCTATTTTTAGTAAAATAGGTTTCTGTTTTGGCTTTTGTTGATTGATTTTTTTGAGTGATCTCAGTATCTTAAGCAAAGGTTCTTTGTCTTGCAATGCACGTAAATCGGGTGTGTTGGGCGAACTTACATTTACCACAAAATAATCTACATAAGGGTAGAGTCCTTCAAAACAGATTTCATAATCGCGTACGGCTTCCTCATTGGGGGTGGTTTTGTTTTTTCCGATATTTCCTCCAATGATGAGATTTTTGGGCCTATTCTTTAAATGCTCAATCATAGATTCCAATCCATTGTTGTTGAAACCCATGCGGTTGATGATGCCTAAATCTTCTTTCAATCGAAACAGTCTAGGCTTGGGATTACCTTCTTGCGGTTTTGGCGTTACAGTTCCTACCTCTATATGACCAAATCCTAAATAGGATAATTCGCGATACAATGCAGCGTTTTTATCAAATCCTGCGGCCAATCCTATTCTGTTAGGAAACTGTAAACCCATCACTTGTATAGGTCCATCTTTTGATTTTCTCACAAAAGCACTTTGGAGCAATTGAGATACTCCGGGTATTTTATTTACCCATTTCAATGCCTTAAAGGTAAGATTATGTGCCTTTTCTGCTTCCCAACTAAAAGCGATAGGCAAAAATAAGGTTTTGTATAAACCCATGGTTTTTAATGTGTTACAGTCTATGTTTTAATCCAATACTTTGAATCCCAGCTCAGCCTCCAAGGCTCTTATTCGGTACTCAATGATGTTTTTATCTTTATCGAAGGGTTTTACTGCCGCTAACCCTAGGTACTCAATGCCTTTATCTACTATTTCATCTTCTGTTAAGTCATGTATGTTTCTTACTCTTTCGCGCTCCATAAAGTATTTACTACTTCTTATGAGCTCTCGTAGCGGAACCATGCCAATCAATTCAGAACCTTTAAGCGCTACTTTACGCCTTCGAGCCAAGGTTTCTGTTATCGTATACACCTCAGCCATTCCATTTTGAGTGATGTCTGTAAGGTTAAATGAAACTTGTGAAAGATTAAATTCTTCAATAAACCAACCTATGGCTTTTACGCTTTTCAACATACCGGGTAGGCGCACCATGCCTCCACCGGGCGAGGGCAATATTTTGCCCAGCTCTCTTACTTCACATGCTATATCATTCGCTATTTCTACTTTATCGGTAAGTAAATTTACATTGAATGCCACCAAAAAGTTCCTGACACCTATTACTGTTATTCCAAATTTTTTGATCACAGAAGGTTTTAGGTTGCCGAAGTCGGGCTTCCAGTCGCTTTGTTTTAGTTTGCTGTCCAATCCTTCATACTCCCCTTTTCTTATATAGGCCAAATTTTTTCTTTGATTGTTCAATGCGCTTAGCTCGTAAAAGAAACCTGAAATATGTAGTTCTTTGGCTATTCTTTTTGAAAAAAGAGCCACTCTTTCGCACAATTCTTCATTGCTCATAT
>CAYZUZ010000348.1:0-1917 GCA_964481795.1 uncultured Cryomorphaceae bacterium | reverse complement strand
ATCTATTAGGTAGATTCCCTTATAATAAGATGGGTTTTTAGTTCCAAATTTTGAAATTCTATCACAACCTCACTATCCGACTCACTTATTTCAATATGGTCAATAAGTAATTTGGCAGCACTTTTACCTATTTCATATCCAGGTTGATGAATGGTAGTAAGACTGGGTTGTACTATTTGTGCTATTTGTGAATCGCTAAATCCAACCACTTTGAGTGTATGGGGTACAGCAATACCTAAAGAATGAGCTGCTTGAATAGCACCTACCCCTACTTGGTCAGTAACGGCAAAAATGCCGTCGGGCGGATGGGGAGATTTAAGCAACTGCAAAGCAAAATCAAAGCCTTCTTTAAGAGTAACGTCTTTACACTCCAAAACCAAACTCGGATCAAAGGGTAAATCGTGCTCCAAAAGCGCTTTTCTGTAGCCATTAAATCGCGCAATAGAATTGAGGGGAGTTTTGGGTCCTCGTATATGTGCTATTCGTTTACAACCTTTGTCTATCAGGTGCTTAGTGGCCAAATAAGCACTTTTTTTGTCATTGATTTTTACCGTATGACAAGCTGCGTTTTTGCTCACTTTATCAAACATTACCAAAGGAATACCATGCTGTGTGAGTAAGTCAAAATATTCGATACTCTCACTTTCATTGGCCAACGAAACCAAAACACCATCTACACGGGTATTGAAAAGTAAATTGACTTGTTTTTTCTCCAACTCACGTTTGTTGTCTGATAAGGCAATCAAAACTCGGTACCCGTGTTGCTCTGTATAATCCATAATCCCTTGTATTACAGTAGAAAAGAAAAAATGTACTATTTCTGGGATAATGACTCCAATGGTATTAGACTTATTGCGACGCAATGCCTGCGCACGACTATCGGGTTGATAGTTGAGTTCCATGGCCAGCTTTTTTACAGCGGCTTTAGTTTCTTTGCTGATATCCGGATAATCTTTGAGCGCTTTGGACACGGAGGTAACCGTTATACCTAGTTTTTCGGCCAAATCTTTCAAGGTTGTTCTGTGCTGTGCCATAGGGGTTGTTGATTCATTTTTCAAATGTTAAAAATAAACTATTTAGAATGTGTCTAAATTTTATTTACGAAATCGTTAACGTAAACGTTTTCGCTTGAAAAACAAATATTTAGGTCATTATTCTCTGCTTAAATCCATTTACGTTTGTGCTGTGAATGTACTCAGTACACCCAATTATTCCCGTGGATTTACTTCCCAATCGAATAATTTCTTTACTAAGTGCTTCACTTCTTAAGTGTATTACTAACTAATTTTTTTAAAAAATGAAACAATCATTACTCACAGCCATGAGCCCTAAAAAAGGGAAGTGGCTTATTGTAGGCGCATTTGCTTGCCTTACCGCATGGAGCAGTCATGCTCAAACTACCCTTAATGGCAAAATAACCGATGAAAACAATGAAGGCATGCCCAGTGTCAATGTGATTATCGAAGGCACACAAGAAGGGGTTACTACCGATTTGGATGGTAATTTCAGTTTTACAACCCAACTCTCAGGGCAAAAAATTCTTAGAGTCTCTTTCATTGGTTATCAAACCTTCAAAACAGCTGTAACGCTTAACGGAAAAGCGCAAACCTTCAACATCAGCATGAAAACAGACCCTATGAGTTTGGATATGGTGGTTGTAACAGGTACAGTCAATAATAAATCCAAAATAGAATCGAGCGTTTCTATTACTACCCTCGACCCAAAAACCATAGAGCAATCTGCCCCACGCACCACCGCTGAGATATTTAGAACCATACCGGGTATCAAAGCTGAGGCTTCAGCGGGCGATGGTAATACCAATATATCCGTGCGCGGTGTGCCTATTTCATCAGGTGGATCAAGGTATTTGCAGCTTCAAGAAGATGGCTTACCTGTGCTACTTTATGGCGATATAGC
>CAYZUZ010000347.1:0-1927 GCA_964481795.1 uncultured Cryomorphaceae bacterium | reverse complement strand
TGTGTATTCATATTCATTGATTTCCCATAGACAAGTCCAGCCATAAATGCATCACCAGATCCGATGCGATCCACGATAGCGGTGAGCATGTATGGGTCGGATTTATAATACGCTCCTTCGTGTACCAAATGTGCGCCGAGCTCTTGTTTGTCTGTATTGATTACCTCTCTAGTAGTACAGGCTACGTATTTAACTTTTTGAAAATTGGTTATCAAAGATTTTGCTGAGGTTTCAAAATCTACCTCTTTTTCCATTTTACTCCAACCAGTGGTATTTACTATATCCTCAGTACCACCTACCACTAAGTCGCTTCCAGCTATCAAGTCGGGCATTATATCGCTCGGTTTTTTACCATATCCCCAAAGATTTCTTCTATAATTAATGTCAGCCGACACAAATACGCCCAATTTATTTGCAACGTCAATAGCGGTTTTGCATGCCATAGCCGCTGATAACGATATGGCTGGAGTAATGCCCGACCAATGAAACCAATCCGCATCACTTAGTATATGATGCCAATCCAAAGTGGAAAAATCAGTTTTCGCAAAAACAGAATCCGAACGATCATATATCACTGAGGGCGATCTTAGGTCAGCTCCGGGTTCAAGAAAATACAATCCTAATCTGCCTTCTTTACGAATAATAGCATCTGTATGGGTACCAAAAGCCATGAGGGATCGGACAGCGGCTTGACCTAATTGCCCATTTGGTAGCGCACTGACATGCGTGGTATTCATGCCCCAATTTGCAAGCGTACAAGCGATATTGGACTCACTGCCTCCATACAATGCGTCAAAAGATCTAGCTGTTGTAAACCTTTCTTCTGAGCGCACAGATAGCCGCATCAAAACCTCACCGAACGAAACGAATTTTTTCATAGATTGAAGTAAGTTTTGGCGTTGGTATAACAGATGCCTGAGATTAGATCTGTTAAAAGTTGGGTGTCGTCAGGTAATTCTCCTTTTTGTACATCTTTGCCAATAATATTGCATAGTGTGCGACGAAAGTACTCATGCCGCGGAAATGACAAAAAGCTTCGAGAATCTGTGACCATTCCAACAAAATGTGAGATAAGCCCTAAGTTTGACAGTGTATTGAGTTGTTTTTCCATGCCATCTTTTTGATCTAAAAACCACCATGCGGCACCATATTGTATTTTACCAGGTACTGATCCATCGTTAAAGTTTCCTGCCATGCTGGCAAATACCTCGTTGTCTGCAGGATTTAAGTTATAGAGTATGGTTTTTGGCAATTGGTTTTCTTTATCCAGATAAGCGAGGAATTGCGCCAAGGATCTAGCTTGTGGAAAATCTCCAATCGAATCAAAACCTGTATCAGTCCCCAACGTTTTCATCATTCTATCGTTGTTGTTGCGCATTGCTCCCAAGTGAAACTGCTGCACCCAGCCCAACTTATGATACATTTTTGAAAGCTCTTTTAAGATAAAGCCTCTTAATCCTTCTTTTTGCTGAGGATCAAGGGTATTTCCATTTCTAATTGACTTGAAAGCATTGTCGGCATCATCGGGAGAATAACTTATTGATGGCATGTATTCAAGACCATGGTCTGCAGATCTACAGCCTATTTTATCAAAATAATCGCATCTCGATTTTAGCGATAGTATAAGTTGATCTATGGTTAAAATGTCGGTATTTGTGACTTTCGCCAATTTATCAAGGTATTGATTATAGCCGATAGGTTGATCAAATTGGTAAGCTTGATCGGGTCTGAATGTTGGGTACATTCTGAGCCATTCATGGTTTTGCATTTTTTGATGATACGCTAGCGTATCGGTAGGATCGTCGGTAGTGCAAATCACTTCCACTTCCATTTTTTTTAATAAACCTTGAACAGAATATTCTTCGCTTTGAATTTTTTGGTTAGCTCATTTGTACCAAGAATATAGCCTACCAGTTAAAAATTTGTC
>CAYZUZ010000346.1:0-1948 GCA_964481795.1 uncultured Cryomorphaceae bacterium | reverse complement strand
ATCTTTTCCATTTTCACATCAGACAGAAATCCTTGGAAAAAATACCATCAAAGTCCTGAGGTCAAAAATTTTGTCAAGATGCTATCATTACAAAATAACTTTACAGCAGTATTGTTTGCCAATCCCTATGCTGTTATTGATTTTACTGAGTTGGAGCTTGCCTCGAGTGTAGTGGTGGCCTATCAAAACAACACAGAAGCGCACAAGGCTGTGGCTCACGTGCTATTTGGTGCAGCGGGTGCCCAAGGTGAAATCCCCGTTACGGTATCTTCGTTTTTCTTACAAGGCTTAGGATTAAAAACCCAAAGCATCAACCGCTTGTCGTACGGCCTGCCCAGGGAGGTGGGGCTTAATGCTATTACATTGGATAAAATAGATAAATTAGCCATCGAAGGCATACAAAGCGGTGCATATCCCGGTTGTCAGATTTTAGTGGCCCGACACGGCAAGGTCATTTACCAGCGTTCATTTGGCACGCATACTTACGAAAGTACCCACAAAGTTCACAACCATGATTTGTATGATATAGCCTCTGTTACAAAAATAGCGGCAAGCGTTCCTGCGCTTATGTACCTTACAGATATGGGTAAATTCAGCTTAGATGCCCAATTGGGCGATTATCTGCCATCTACCCGAGGTACCAACAAAGAAACATTGATCATTAGGGATATGCTTGCGCATCAAGCCGGCCTCAAAGCATGGATTCCTTTTTTTACAGAAACAGTAAAATCTGCTAAGCCAGATACTTTAATTTATAAGAAAACCAAGTCGTTTTCACACCCTCAATTGGTGGCCCATGATTTGTATATCAGCACGCAATGGAGAGATACCATTGTGAAAAGAATCAATCAATCTGCACTGAGTAACGACAGAAAATATCTTTACAGCGACTTAGGATATTATTATTACAGAGAAATTATAGAACGGCAAACGGCTAAAAAATTTCAAGATCTTTTACAAGATGAGTTTTACAGTCCATTGGGCGCGTACACTCTTACGTTTAATCCATTAGAAAAATTTCCCAAGGAAAAGATTGCTCCTACTGAATTAGACAAAACTTATCGCAAACAGCTGATTCATGGCACCGTACACGACCAAGGCGCTGCCATGCTAGGTGGTATAGCTGGTCATGCAGGCTTGTTTTCCAATGCCAATGATTTAGCCAAATTAATGCAGATGTACCTCAATTATGGTCAATATGGTGGCAAGCGATTTATAGATTCGCTTACCATTGCAGAGTTTACTCGTTGTCAATTTTGTGAAGACAACAACAACCGAAGAGGAGCCGGTTTTGACAAAAAAGCCTTGACTGGCAGTGGCCCTACCTGTGGATGCGATTCACCATTGAGTTTTGGCCATTCAGGGTTTACAGGTACCTTAGCATGGGCCGATCCTGAATCGGGTATTGTGTATATTTTCTTATCTAACAGGGTGTATCCTGATGCTGAAAATCAGAAATTGCTTAAATCAGGTATTCGAACCCGCATTCAACAGCTTGTATATGATGCCATTGAAGATTGAACAACGATGGAACATACAGGATTACACTCTACTGACTAAAGAATCCACCTCAAAAGTATAAACACACCCTTCCGATGAAATTGCAGAGCCAAACTTACTTTTTTATTCTCATTATTTCATTGTTTATTGGCATTGTTTCGGTTGAACTATTTTCTGACGGCATGTTTATGGATGGCTTGCTGTATGCCGGTATCTCCAGAAATATGGCCGAAGGTATGGGGAGTTTTTGGAAACCCTTTTTGATTCAAACCTTATATCCTGGATTTTACGAGCATCCACCCTTGGCTTTGGGTTTACAAGCTGTTTTTTTGAAACTTGTGGGCGATTCCATTTATGTAGAGCGCTTTTATTCGCTTGCTACTCATTTTATAATGGGTTACTTAATGATCTTAATCTGGAAAAAAGTAACCCATGAAACGCGATATTC
>CAYZUZ010000345.1:0-1949 GCA_964481795.1 uncultured Cryomorphaceae bacterium | reverse complement strand
TTGCTTTGTTGCTTATTTATTTCCATTTTATTGATTAAAATACCATCTGCAAGCTCCATTATGCCGCGTTTGATGCCTTGTAATTCATCGCCTGCATTGGCCAAAAGCAATAATAGAAAAAAGTCCGTCAGGTGGTAAACTTCTGTTTCACTTTGGCCTACACCTACGGTTTCAATGATGATAAAATCGTATCCAGCGGCTTCGCACAAGAGTATGCTTTCCATGGTATTGCGGGCTATTCCGCCCAAATGATTGGATGAGGCTGTGGGTCTGATAAAAGCCTTAGGATTGGCTGATAAATCGGCCATGCGTGTTTTATCGCCCAAGATGCTCCCTCTGCTGCTCTCGCTGCTAGGGTCAATAGCCAATACGGCTAAATTCTTGTTTTCATTTTCAATAAGAAACTTGCCAAATGATTCAATAAACGTGCTTTTTCCTACACCAGGAACACCTGTAATTCCCAATCGAAAACTCTCTCTCTTGAGTGGCGCACATTTTTCAATCAAGGTTCTTGTAAGTGCTCTATGCTTTGGTAATGTGCTTTCGCTTAGGGTAATACATTTGCTTAGAGCCATTCTATTTCCAGAAATTAAGGCTTCAAAAAGTTCATCTACCACAGGCTCTTTCTGGGCTAAACCTGCTATATTTTTTAAATTGGGATTAATCATCGTATTGGATAGTAGAGTAAATAGGTACCGCTGTTTTTAAAACTTTGGGTAGGTAAAGTAAATCCATCAAAAATAAACAGGCCATAGGCTCGTACCCGCAGCGTTCGCTCAAGGCCAAGGCAGCTTGAATGGTTCCCCCTGTGGCATATACATCATCTACCAGTAAAATTTTTCCTTTGCCAGGTTGCATTTCAAGCGAATTTTGTCCGTACTCTAAGCTGTATTCGAGCTGAAACTTAGGAGGCGGTAGTTTGCCTTTTTTCCTAATCATCACCAGGCCTTTGTGGTATTTGTAGGCCAATGCCGCACCTAGTATAAAGCCGCGGGCATCTACAGCTGCTATGTGGTCTATATTGGCCCAAATGCCTTTGGATAAGGAAGCGGCCATTGCATCTACGGTTTCACTTAAATAATTTTTTAATAAAGGCGAAATATCCCGAAATACAATGCCGGGCTCTGGATAATCTTTGAGGTCCACGACTTTATTTTTTATATTCATTCAGATAAATAGATTAGAAAGGAAAAACTTTTCCAGTAGATGCAACAAATCTAAGCGGATTGAGCAAAATTTATAACATACATTTGCTCATCAACCCTATTTTAATCTTAAATTTCATGTTAAACTTAGTTTTATTTGGCCCTCCAGGTGCAGGAAAAGGAACCCAATCTGTAGTATTGGCCAAACATTTTAATTTAATTCATTTATCTACAGGCGATATTTTTCGTGCCAACATCAAAGGTGAAACAGACTTGGGAAAATTAGCAAAAAGCTACATGGAACAAGGTAACTTGGTGCCTGATGAGGTCACTATAAATATGTTGCAAGCCGAAATAGAAAAACACCCCAACGCCCAAGGTTTTATATTTGATGGTTTTCCCCGTACACATGCCCAAGCCGAGGCATTGGATGTTTTTCTGACCGAAAAAAATACCAGCATCAGCGCTATGGTAGCTCTGGAAGTAGCTGAAGATGAGCTGAAAACACGTTTGACAGAGCGAGCTAAAGTAAGTGGAAGACCAGATGATGCCGACCCCAAAATTATTCAAAACAGGATAGACGTATACAATGCTGAAACAGCGCCTGTAAAAGATTATTACCAAGCTATGAATAAATATCAAGGTATAGATGGTATTGGCGAAATTGATGAAATTTCACAAAGAATTATACAGGTCGTTTTTGATTTATAACAAAATAGCTAATAAAAAATTTTCAATAAAAATGCATGATTAGTAAAAATTCACTTGAGCTCGCTCATACTTATTTGAAGCAGTATATTCATA
>CAYZUZ010000344.1:0-1981 GCA_964481795.1 uncultured Cryomorphaceae bacterium | reverse complement strand
ATTCAAAGAGAAAACTGATAATGAAAAAAATATTTTTAGCCCTAATTACAATGATGAGCTTGAGCACATTAGCCCAAATAGACCGAAGTAAAAGACCCGAGCCTGCCCCAGCAACTGAAATACAAATACCTGATTATAAATTATTTGTACTAAAAAATGGCCTTAGAGTCATTGTAGTTCAAAACAGTAAGCTTCCCAGAATAAGTTTAAACTTACTGGTAGATTATACACCATTAAGCGAAGGAGACAAGGCGGGCGCAGCAGAACTAGCAGGTAGCTTGATGCGCAATGGAACTTTGAACATGCCACGCGAAAAATTTAATGAAGAAATAGATTTTATTGGAGCCAATCTATCTACCAACTCATCTGGAGCTTATGTAAGTGGACTAAGCAGGTATACCGAAAAAATATTTGAACTCCTGAGCGATGTTGTCATCAACCCGGCTATGAGTGAGGAAGATTTTGACCGATTGAAAGTCAATACTTTATCTGGAATTAAGAGTGCACAAGACAATCCTAATGCCATGCGTCAGAATGCCATTCGCAAAGCTATGTACGGCTCCAATCATCCTTATGGCGAGATAGAAACAGAAATGTCTTTAGAAAACATCACCCTTGAAGATTGTCGTAATTTTCACAAAACCTACTTTCGGCCTAATATTTCAATCATAGCTATTGTAGGTGATATAAAAGCTTCTACAGCCAAAAAACTTGCAAAAAAATACTTTGGCAAATGGGAGCAAGCACAAGTGCCGGAAGGTATTATGCCTGAAACACCACAGATAAAAGGTAACCTAATTAGCATTGTAAATAGAAACGCATCAGTACAATCAGCCCTTTATGTAGGAAACACTATCGATTTAAAGCCCGGAGATCCTGATATAGTAAAATTGAGATTGGCCAATCAAATTTTAGGAGGTACTGAGGGCAGGCTGTTTTTAAACCTGCGCGAAGACAAGGGATATACTTATGGAAGCTATTCGCGCTACAACACCGATAAGTATGTAGGTAGCTTTGGTGCAACAGCTGAAGTGCGCAATGAAGTAACCGCTGAGGCCATACAAGAAATACTAAACGAGGTAAAACGCATGCGCAAAGAGCAAGTAAGCGCGGAGGAATTAGACCTTGCAAAGCGATACATTAGCGGTGTATTTGGATTATCACTCGAGAATCCGCAAACTTTATCTCGATTTGCCTTGGATATTGAAAGATATAATTTACCAAAGGATTATTACCGAAACTATCTTAAAGCACTCAATCAAGTTACCTTGGAAGAGGTGCAAACAGCTGCTCAAAAATATTTTAATATGGATAATCAGCATATTATTGTAGTAGGCAAAGCACTCGATATAACAGAAAAACTCCAAAATTTTGGAAAAATTCAGTATTTAGATGCCTTTGGCGATAGTACTGAAGCTCCAACAGCCAAATTACCCGAGGGGCTTACAGCAGAGCAAGTGGTACGCGATCATATAAAGGCTATTGGAGGAGAAGAGGCATTTGATAAACTCAAAGATTTAACCCAAGTGTATGACACAGAAATACCCGGATTGCCGCGAAAAGCAGAATTCAAGATGGTCAAGAAATTTGGAAAAGTAAATAGAATTTTAATTGAAATGACCATGGAGGGCATGGGAAGCATTCAAAAACAAGTATTTGATGGAAAAAATGGCAAAATGGAATCCATGATGGGAGGTGGAGGCCCAATGAATGAAGAGCAAATGGATAATGTAAAACAGCAAGCCATGCCCATTCAAGAGCTGCTTTACTTTACCGAAGGATATAGTTTGGAGCTTGTAGCTTTAAGTAAATTTGATAATCAACCTGCATATATTTTGGAAATTACAGATCCCAATGGAAAAAAAACACAAGAGTACTATTTGGTTGAAAACAAATTTAAAGTAAGAGAAGAGTATGTGATGGACACCCCTCAAGGCAAAACCATTAGCTTTAGCAATTATAAAAATTACCAAAATTTTGA
>CAYZUZ010000343.1:0-1982 GCA_964481795.1 uncultured Cryomorphaceae bacterium | reverse complement strand
GCAGGTAATTTCACTACCCAATTAGTAGGTAGCCGCCTCAATTATGCATTCAATCCCAACCTTTTTGGTTTGTTTTTTGGCCAATGGAACAATGCAAGCAACGAACTTATTGTCAACTATCGCTTACAATGGATTCCTTTTCCAGGTTCTGATTTCTTTTTTATCATCAATCAAAATATTTTTGTAGATGGTGAGAATTTTCGTCAGACTAATTTGGCCATTATTGGTAAATTTATTTGGCGATTTGTCATTTAATTACAATTATTTTTGAAAATACAATACGCTTCCGACCTACACCTTGAGTTTGCTAGAAATGCTCAATATCTAGAGAAAAATCCCCTCATACCTGTAGGCGACATCTTAGTATTGGCCGGTGATGTGATTCCCTTTCCAATGCTCTCGAAAAACATGTCATTTTTCGAAAAATTATCAACACAATTTGAAGCAGTATATTGGCTACCAGGCAATCACGAGTACTACCATTACGACATGGCCGATAAGTGTGGTACATTCAAAGAGGAGATAGCTGCAAACGTGTTTTTGGTTAACAACACTTCGGTAGTGCACAACCGTGTAAAAATGATTTTTTCCAGCCTATGGAGTAAAATAAGTCTTGAAAAACAGTATATTATACAATATCAATTGAATGATTTCAAAATGATAAAATACCAAGGCCATCGCATGAAGGTGCAGCATTTTAACCAACAACATGAAGAGGCCTTGCAATTCATTCAATCAGAATTAAAAAAAGAAGCTGAAGACAAAATTGCGGTTTTTACCCACCATTGCCCTACTTTTCTAAACTACCCTGAGGAGTTTAAAAACAGCAAACTCAATGAGGCCTTTGCGACTGAGCTCCACGATTTCATTTACCACTCGCCCATAGATGCTTGGGTTTATGGACATCACCACACCAATACCCCTGATTTTCGGATACACAAAACCCAAATGCTTACCAATCAATTAGGTTATGTAGAATTTCGTGATCCTAAATCTTTTGATTGCAACAAGTGTATTGCGTGGTAAAGGATGGGGAAATAACAATTAGGAACTCAATTTATTATTCCTATCCGCCAAGCTTACATTTGTGGCCATGCAAAAAATAAGTTCAGCCTATATACTTTGCGGGGGCAAGGGTACCAGGCTTGCCTCCTTAAACTCTGAAATACCCAAACCGATGTTTCCCGTGGCTGGCAAACCGGTTTTGGAATATATTTTATTACAATGCAAAGAAAATGGTATAGATGCCATTACTCTCATTACCGGATATTTACATGAAAGTATTGCCTCCTATTTTGGCGATGGAGCATCCTTGGGATTGCAAATCAAATACTACCAAGAGACCAGCGCTTTGGGTACTTCTGGAGCTTTAAAAGAACTAGAAAGTACGCTTCCTGAGCACTTTTTTATTTTTTATGGCGATGTTCTTTTTGATATGGACTTACAACGATTGGCTCAGTTGCACTTGAATCAGCAGTCGGAAATGACCTTGGTAGTACACCCCAACGACCATCCTTACGACAGTGATCTCGTGGTTACAAATCAACAAGGATGGGTAAGTGAAGTACTCGCCAAGCCTCATGATAAGCATTTGATGGCCAGAAACTTAGTGAGTGCTGCTATGTATATTGGCACCAAAAGCATCATGAAGGATGTGCCTATAGGCAAAGCGGATTGGGGTAGAGATTTGCTGCCCAAATTGTGTAAAAATCACAAAATATACGCTTACCGCAGCACCGAGTATTTAAAAGATATGGGGACTCCCGATAGGTTAGTTAAGGTAGAAAAAGACGTGCTGAGTGGAAAAACGCAGAGAAGAAACTTGAAAAACAAACAGAAAGCGATATTTCTGGACCGCGATGGTGTGCTCAACTACGATACCGACCTCATCAAGCATCCTGACGAACTAAAGGTTTTTCCTTACACAGCAGCCAGTTTACTCAAAATAAATAAAAGCGATTATCTGAGCATAGGCATTACCA
>CAYZUZ010000342.1:0-1986 GCA_964481795.1 uncultured Cryomorphaceae bacterium | reverse complement strand
GAGAAGTATTTTCAATCGCTTATGGCTAAACTTTATTTTTTACTTACCAAAAGCTTTTACTCCCCTTAGCATCCACTCAATGTATTCTTCTACATTTGGGTTGTAGGCCTCAGGCTTTACTAGGGGTCCCATAGAGTCGTGGCCTACAAATACATAGTAAGGCTGGCTGTTGGTATTATAATGTATGGCCTGAAACTCAGCCCAGTAATTACCTACGTTTCTTACTTTTTGACCCAATACTTCTGAGTAATATTGTTTGTCGGCATCTAAAGGTTTGCGCTCATCTACATACAGCGAAATAAGAACCACCTCATTGCGAAGTATGGATAAAACTCTGGCATCGCTCCATACTTTTTCTTCCATTTTTCTGCAATTGACACAGCCCCAGCCAGTAAAATCTATCAAAATAGGTTTATTTACTTTTTTGGCATACGCCAATCCGGTTTCCCAATCATGAAAACAATTGAGATTGTGCGGGCAATGCTCTGGATCAGCGCCCAAAGGAATAGCTGCATCAGAAGCTGCGGCTGTGGTTGCAGTGCCCAAGGGTGCCTCAGTGTACCACATCGGAGGCGTAAGTCCAGAAATAATTTTGAGAGGTGCCCCCCATAAGCCTGGTACTAAATATAATGTAAATGAAAGAGTTACCACCGCTAAGAGCAAGCGAAACACCCCTACCCGCTCCATTTTACTATCATGAGGCAACATGAATTTACCCAATAAATAAAGGGTCATCAGGATACCGATAGCAATCCAAATCAAGATGAAATATTCACGTTTGAGTATACCTGCTTGCCAAACCAAATCAGCTGTAGAGAGAAATTTCATAGCCAAAGCCAATTCTATAAAACCCAACATAACTTTTACAGAATTGAGCCATCCGCCTGACCTAGGCAATGAATTCATCCAGCCTGGAAAAGCGGCAAACAAAGCAAAGGGAATAGCCAAAGCGAGCGAAAAGCCCGTCATTCCTACCAATGGCCCTTTTATTCCACCTTTAAATGCTTCAAAAAGCAAAGTACCAATGATGGGGCCCGTGCATGAAAAACTCACCAAAGCCAAGGTAAATGCCATGAAAAAGATACCTATCAAGCCGCCACGCTCTGAGGCTTTGTCGGCTTTATTGACCCAAGAGCTAGGCAATGTGATTTCAAATGCACCAAAAAAGCTGATGGCAAAAACAATAAGCAATACAAAAAATGCGAGGTTTACATATGGATTGGTCGAAAACGCATTCATGGCGGCCGGACCTGCCAAACGAGTAATGGTATAGGTAACGCCAACATATAAAATCATGATAGACAAGCCATAAATAATTGCATTTGAAATGCCTTTGGCTTTAGTAGGACTTCTTTTGGTAAAAAAGCTTACCGTAAGCGGAATCATAGGAAATACACAAGGTGTGAGCAAGGCCGCTAAACCACCCAAAAAACTGAAAATAAACAAACCTATCATGCTTTGTTCTTCATCATCCGCTCCCGCATCTGCTATTTTATCAGCTTCTGCCACCATTTCTACATCCTCATTTTCAGCTACTTCTACCTGCTCAGTGCCCGTATCTTCGCTTTGGGTGGCTAAACTATTCTCTTCATTTACATCAGTATAATCTATAGCGAGTGTTTCGGCAGATGCATTTTCCTCTGCATTGATTGATGATGTTTTTGTAAACTTATCAGGATATATATCAAACTCAAAATCTATAGCTTTTGGCGGTAAACAAGTTTCATCATTACAGACCATATACTCAAGGTAACCTGCAATTTTAAAGGGTTTATTGCCAGTAACTTCCAATCTTTGTTTAAATGTTACAAATCCACCAAAATATTTTACCACTATTTGAAAATTAGGATCGTATTCTTCTTTGGGTTTGGGCTCTTTGATTTTACCCAATAATTTAAAGTCTGAACTTTTATCAAAATTAAATGAAGTGAGAATTGGGCCATTTCCATCTTCGAGGGTAGTGCTGTACATGTGCCAATCGCCACT
>CAYZUZ010000341.1:0-1987 GCA_964481795.1 uncultured Cryomorphaceae bacterium | reverse complement strand
AACCCACTCGGAATAAGCGAGAGTAAGTATAACCAAGTTATCCAATTTTGCTGAACATAGAAATGCACTAAAACGGTTTGAACAGCATAAAAAATAGGGAAAGTGAATAAACCAATCACCATTTTAACTGTCGCACGATAGCCAATATAAGGCTGCCGACTATTGGTAAAATAATAGGGGATGAACGATGGAATGGCGTTATTGATTAATCCGTACAAAAAAATGGGAAAGCCACCAATTATCCATAACCAATCGACCCATTTGAGCCATAAGCTCAATTTGGCAAAGTGCATCACAGAACGGTCTTCCAACTTGTATTTTTTCAGCAGCTCAAAATATTCATCTATCCGTTGCAACAGGGGTTTGGGTTGTTCAGCTTGTATTTTTTTCAACATAGATTGCGTGCGAAAAAACGTCTCTTTTTTGGAGGCTGGAAATTCATTTTGCATCACGATTTCTATTTTTTTCAATAAACTATCCTCCTCTTCGTTGGAAGGTGAAATTTCCAATGCTTGCAAAGCTACTTCCAAATCTTGAGTCAACACATTAACGGCATGTCGAAACCCTTGTTCGTGGACGGTCTTGTACTGGCGTACGTCAATGGGTTCGCCTACATGAATCACAATTTTAGTTCTAAAATAATTCGGTGCTTCATAGTTCAAACCTACTGGCAAAATGCGCAAACCTCGTTCAAAATTATGCGCTGCCTCCGTGAGCAATGCCATACGCGCTGTTCCTGTTTTCAGGCTCATCCAGTGTCGCCCCCAGTAGCTACCGCCCTCTGGTGCAATCCAAAGGCAACCACCACCTGCTAAAAACTGAATGACTCGGTCAAAAGAGCTATTGTTGTCCACACTTTTGCGGTCGTCAATCTGACGTTTAATCGGAATACAAAAAAAATTGCTGTAAAACCAGTTACCAAAAGGTGTGGCAAAAAGATTAGCATTGGCTAAAAAATGAACCATTTTTTTAGTGCGTGAGGCTACATGCAAAGGGTCCATCATCGTGTTGGGATGGCTACAAGCAATGATGGTAGGTTCATCGAATTTTAAATTTTGCTTATTTATTACGGCTGTTTTGGGGTAATAAATCCATAAAACGAAGCGCGTAAGCCATTTCAAAAACGGATAGATTAATTTCACAGTCTAACATTTTGCCCAAAGTTAGGGAATAAAATAGTATCTTTGATAAATAAACTTTGCCGTTATGATATACCGAATGTGGCTGTTTCTATTGAGCTTCTGGGCTTGTACCTCGCCTAGCGAAAAGGCTGTGATTTTGTCATCTCAAAAAGATACTGCTACCACAATGGCAACAATAGCTCCTTCGGCACAAGATACCCTAACTTCAGCATTTGATTTGAATTACATCATGGGGAAATTTGACCCAACGCAACATCCTGATTTTGTGCTGATTGCCCCTAAATACGCCGACCGAGAGGGTATGTACCTACACAAACAGACTTATGCCGCTTTCGAGAAAATGTACCAAGATGCGCTTCAAGCCGGCTTAAAACTGGTCATTCGCTCGGCAACACGGAATTTTGAGGCACAAAAACGAATTTGGGAAAACAAATGGACAGGCGTAACAAAAATAGAAAGTAATGAAAACGCAGCAGCCACTATACCTAATCCTAAAGAAAGGGCTTTAAAAATTCTGAAATATAGCTCTATGCCAGGCACTTCGCGCCATCATTGGGGAACAGACATTGACTTGAACTCTTTTAATAACAAATACTTTGAACAAGGCGAAGGCAAAAAGCTATACGACTGGCTAGTAGCAAATGCTGCAAAATATGGCTTCTGCCAACCTTATACTGCCAAAGGCGATGCACGCCCCTATGGCTACGAAGAAGAACGTTGGCATTGGTCGTATTTGCCTGTTGCGCAGCCGCTAACGCAACTAGCAGCCAATTCCTTAACAGACAATAGCATTCAAGGATTTAAAGGTGCTGAAACAGCAATAGAAATTGGCGTAGTAAAAAAAT
>CAYZUZ010000340.1:0-1987 GCA_964481795.1 uncultured Cryomorphaceae bacterium | reverse complement strand
TGGATCGCGACCATTTTGGACTCGAAAAAGTAAAAGAAAGAATCTTAGAACACCTAGCCGTACTTAAGTTAAAAGGTGATCTGCGCGCCCCTATATTGTGCTTATATGGCCCTCCAGGTGTAGGTAAAACATCACTTGGAAAATCTGTTGCAGAAGCAATAGGTCGCAAATATGTTAGAATTAGCTTAGGAGGCCTGCGCGATGAAGCAGAAATACGCGGTCACCGCAAAACCTACATAGGAGCTATGCCCGGTCGCATAGTCCAAAGCATGAAAAAAGCCGGATACAGCAATCCCGTTTTTGTGCTTGATGAAATAGACAAACTGGCCTACAGCAACCAAGGCGATCCTTCATCAGCTATGTTGGAGGTGCTAGATCCAGAACAAAACAAAGAATTTTACGACAACTTTTTGGAAATAGGTTACGACCTTTCCAAAGTACTTTTTATAGCTACGGCCAATAGCCTGAGCACCATACAGTCGGCCCTGCGCGATCGTATGGAGATCATAGAAATTAACGGTTATACCATCGAAGAAAAAATTGAAATTGCCACCAAGCATTTATTGCCCAAGCAGTTAGAAGAACATGGCCTCAAAAAGAAAGATCTAAAAATCAGCAAGCAACTACTTCAAAACATCATCGATGGCTACACACGCGAGTCAGGTGTGCGAGGTCTCGACAAAGTAATTGCCAAATTGGTACGCTATGCAGCTATGAACAAAGCCATGGAGCAAGCATATGAAATAAACCTAAGTTGGGAGCAAGCTCAAAAAACACTCGGAGCGCCACGTTTCAGAAGCGATTTGTATGAAAATAATGGCGTAGCAGGCGTAGTTACTGGTCTAGCATGGACACCCGTAGGGGGAGATATCTTGTTTATAGAAAGCATCATATCGCGTGGAGTAGGTAAGCTTAATATTACAGGCAATTTAGGTGATGTAATGAAAGAGTCAGCCGCTATAGCCATGGCATGGCTCAAGGCACATGCAGCCGACTATGGTATTGATTATAGGGCATTTACCAAGTGTGATGTAAACATACACGTACCCGAAGGTGCTACCCCCAAAGATGGTCCATCAGCAGGGGTTACTATGCTCACTTCATTGGCTTCTTTGTTTACACAGCGCAAAGTGAAAAGTCATTTAGCCATGACAGGCGAAATAACCCTCCGAGGTAAAGTATTGCCCGTGGGTGGCATTAAAGAAAAAATATTGGCTGCCAAACGAGCTGATATTAAGGAAATTATACTTTGTAAAGAGAATGAAAAAGACATTTTGGAGATTGCAGAGCACTACCTAAAAGGCCTCAAATTTCACTATGTAAGCCATATGGAAGAAGTATTGAAACTCGCTCTAGAAAAAGGAAAAGTAGCAAAAGAATTTGATTTCGGATTTTTGAGTGAGGAAGTTGTCAAAAGCAATGACAAATCATAAATGAATTCATTGTAAATTATTGGGCGCCTAAACCGCCTACGGCTGCGAGTCCTCAGTACAAGTGTCGTTTGGCTAAGGCGTCCAAGTGTCTTTTTTTATAAAAAAAGCCCTTGTCCACCAAGCCGCACAGCCACCTGTACCTCCGGGCTCTCCACCTTCGTCGGGGCGCGGGCTACAGCTACAAATAGAATTATCTGCTACGTTTTTTTTTACTGGTAATAGTTAGCACTTCAAAAGCAACTAGTATAAAGCAAACCACTTTACAGCCTTGATTTTTTGCTTACTTTTTTATCAAGAACCGAAGCGAAGCGAGCTCTAGAATACCTTTGAAAAACAATAATTTTCATTCTTAAAAAGTGAGACCCGCGGTAGCGAAGTAAAACTTTTTGTATTACTTTTATCATTGATAACAACACCAACCACCCAATCCACCTTGTATTGACCTCCGAACAAGCCTTTACCCTCTGCAAACTAATCCTGCAAGCCAGCTGCGATACAGCCTTGCCTATGGCTAATGTGCTCAGCGCACAGGATTATTTGCCCTTTGGTATGCA
>CAYZUZ010000339.1:0-1993 GCA_964481795.1 uncultured Cryomorphaceae bacterium | reverse complement strand
AAAGGTGTAAACAACGCACCTAAATATGAAGGCTACGAACCGCAAGAACAATCCTCTACCATTACCTACGAAATAAGCAAGAGGTACAATATACCTAGTAATGGACAAGAGGTTCAGGTACAAATAAATACTGCAACCATAGATGCTGAATACGCTTATGTAGCTCGTCCTACATTGGATGAAAACGCCTTTGTTGTAGCTTACATTCATGGTTGGGAAAAATTGCGATTACTCAAGGCTCAGGCTCATTTATACTTAGAGGGTGCCTATGTGGGGCTATCTCAAATAGACCCTGCAAATACTGAAGATACATTGATGCTCAGTATGGGTAGAGATGCATCTGTAATAATAAAAAGAGAGCGATTAAATGAGAGAAAATCAAGTAGTTTTTTCGGAAGTAATAGAAAGGTAAGTTTTGAATACAAATTGGAAATTCGCAATACCAAATCAGCTCCACTAAAAATTAAGGTGGAAGATCAAATTCCAATTTCTGTACAAAAAGAAATAAAAGTGGATAATATAAAACTTGATCAAGGAGCTAAGCTTGACGAAGATAGCGGCTTTATTACTTGGGAGCTCGATTTACAGCCTAATGCTACTAAAACTTTGAATTACAGCTTTGAAGTTGTTTATCCGAAAACATTAAGGTTGAATATTCCCTAGTAGAAAAACCTATAAAATAAAAACCCCTGCATTCGCAAAAGTGAAGCAGGGGTTTTTCTTAACCATGAAAACAAATTTATTGTACTACAAACTTTCCTTTCATCATACCTGAGTGACCAGGAAAAGAACAAATAAAATCGTAAATACCTTTTGCAGGAGCTTCAAATTCAATGGTATGCTCTTCGCTAGGTCCCAAAAGGTTGGTATGTGCAATAATAGATTCAGACCAATCTGAAGGGATATGGCCGTTTTCGCGGGCAGCTATTGCAGCTACTGCAAATTCTTCAACATTGGTGCCTGAGGCCAATAAAACCCAATTGTGACCCATAGATTCTTTGGGTAATTGTCCCACATTTTTCAAGGTCAATTTTACGGTTTGACCTTCTTTTACGTCAAAGCGATTGGTATTGTATTTCATCTCATCATTCGACTCAATACTGAGCTCTACCACCGCTGCAACTTCTTCTTGAACGGCTTCTTCTACTGGAGCAGTAGTTGTTTCAGAGGCTGGAGTTTGCTCGCCACCGCCACCGCACGACCATGTAAGGGCAAGTGCTGGTAATATCCAGAGGATTTTTTTCATTAATATAATTGTTTTATTTAAGATTAGATTAAACAGCTACCAAGGGAAGTAGTTCACCTGTGAGTGAATTTAAAAAGGCCATAATATCAGCAACTTCTGTATCGCTGAGTTCTACACCCAATTGTGTAGTACCCATTATTTTTACTGCGGAGGCTAAATCAGCCACAGAACCATCGTGAAAGTAGGGTGCAGTTTTTTCAATATTGCGCAATGATGGAACTTTAAACACATGTAAATCAGCTTCTTGCTTGGTTAAGCTAAATCGTCCTGCATCTTCCTTGCTGCTTTTTGTATACTTATTATAAGGTCCTTGTACCAAACCAAATTTTTGATATTGATTGCCTCCCAAGGCAATGCCTGCATGACAAGAAGCGCATCCAACTTCTAAAAAAGTATGCAAGCCTTTGCGTTCTTTGGTGCTTAAGGCTGTGAGTTGGCCTCGCAGATATTCATCAAATCTTGAAGGTGTGATAAGCGATTTTTCAAAGTCGCCAATAGCTGTAGCAATATTTTGATAAGTAATGGGCTCCGCTTGATTTGAAAATGCGTAGTTGAATTTTTCGGCATATCCTTTTATAGCCTTAATGCGTTCTACGGCTGTTTTTTCATCAGGTATTCCCATTTCTATAGGATTAAGAATTGGGCCTTTGGCTTGTTCACTCAAATCCGCGGCTCTACCATCCCAAAATTGTGCAATGTGATAGCCCGCATTGTACACTGTAGGGCTGTTTCTATCTCCGCGTACCC
>CAYZUZ010000338.1:0-2010 GCA_964481795.1 uncultured Cryomorphaceae bacterium | reverse complement strand
TCGCGTTGCAATCTGCTCACGGGCAATTTTGCACTCAAAAATTCAAAAATCCCATTGGCAAGGCCTAAATTTCCTTCTGCATTTTCGAAATCAATGGGGTTTATTTTATGCGGCATTGCCGATGAGCCTACCTCACCTGCTTGTATTTTTTGTTTAAAATAATCCATGCTGATATATTGCCACACATCTTTACAGAAATCAAGCAAAATAGTATTGATGCGCTTTAAAGCATCAAAATAAGCTGCCAAATTATCGTAATGTTCTATTTGTGTGGTAGGATAGGAACGCTGAAGTTCTAAGCTTTCCTCAACAAAATTGCGGGCAAAATAATGCCAATCGTAATCGGGATAGGCTACATAATGAGCATTCATATTGCCAGTAGCACCTCCAAATTTGGCCGAAAAAGGAATATGCCTCAATTGCCTCAATTGCTGATCGATGCGCTCCACAAATACATTGAGCTCCTTGCCCAATCGGGTGGGTGAAGCGGCCTGACCATGGGTGCGTGCCAACATGGGTATTTCGCTCCAATCATCAACCAAATTGCTGAGCATTACGATTAAATCAGAAATCTCGGTGAGATAAACTTCCTCATTAAATTCTTTGATTGACAAGGGAATAGCGGTATTATTAATATCTTGAGAGGTAAGTCCAAAGTGAATAAACTCCTTGTATTTACCCAATCCTAAAGCTTCTAGTTTTTCTTTGATATAATATTCTACCGCCTTAATGTCGTGCTTGGTGGTTTTTTCAATCTCCTTGATTTTGAGCGCCTCATTTTCATCAAAATCCAAAAATATGTCTTGTAAATCAGCTATTTTTTCTTTTTCAAAATCGGCCAATTGAGGAAGTGGAAGCTCGATGAGCTCAATGAAATACAGTATTTCAACTCGCACTCGGTAAGCAAACAATGCGTATTCAGAAAAATATTTTCGCAAAGCTTCTGTACTTTGTGCGTAGCGCCCATCGATAGGCGATAGTGCATTTAAGGATTCTAATGTAGACATATATATTATTACTAAAGTGCAAAAGTAAAGGCTCAGCGCAAAGTTTTAAATTTAAATGTGTTTTAAAAATGACTGCTTCTTTTAATAAGATGCTAGCATCTGTATATCTTTGCCACATGTCAATAAAAAAATTGAGTCTTGCGGTGCTAAGCACTGCCTTGTTATGGGTGGCTTGTAAAGGCCCAGGAGAATCAAACAATTCATTAAAAAATAATGAATCGGAGCGCTATGAGCAGCTCATTGAAAACAACAAAAAGTACCTGATGGCCGAGCAAAAAGCCATAGAACGCTACGTGATTGAGCAAAAATGGAAATCACAAAGACATAGCAATGGTGCTCATTTTGAAATACTTAAAAAAGGCACCAGTACTTTAAAAACGGAAACAGGATTTTTGGTAAAATACCGCACGCAAATGAGATTGCTCAATGGCCAAGGCATTTACCAAGACAATTGGAATCAAGATAAGAGTTTATTGCTCGATAAGCAGGAGGGCGAGATAGGACTGCATGAAATACTCAAAGAATTCGCAGCAGGCGATAGTGTCCGCTTTATACTGCCCTCACACTTAGCATTTGGCGTAGCTGGCGACCTGATAGAAGTAGGTCAGCGACAGCCTATTCTTTATGAAATGAAAATTTTAGACGTTCAACAAATAAATTAATCAATTAATCAATTAAAAATCAAGTATGAAGAAAATAACAATGGCCTTAGTGGCACTCATGTTTGGGTTGGTAGCATGCAGCGCTAGTGGCCCCGGTAAATTGACGGTAAATGGCGAAAAAGTAGAACTGGCAGAAGGTTTGTACGCGCTTATCAAAACCAATAAAGGTGAAATTTTATTGAAACTTCACCACGACAAAACTCCAATGACGGTAGCCAACTTTGTGGGTTTGGCTGAAGGTAAACTTGAAAACAAAGCAAAAAAACAAGGAGTACCTTTTTACAACGGAATCAAATTTCACCGCGTGATCAAAGATTTCATGATACAAACAGGTGATCCTG
>CAYZUZ010000337.1:0-2013 GCA_964481795.1 uncultured Cryomorphaceae bacterium | reverse complement strand
TAATGGCATTGGCCAATATGCCAGTTACGGTAAGTTGACGAACATCAAAGGTGGCACCTGAACCCCAAAAGCCGCCAAAATCGTTGCGAATACGCACCATACCTATTACGTGCATATTGTCGTTGGGCATGACGTTTACGCCCAAATCTACCATGGCATGCCCGCTTTGCAGTTGCCGGGCGGTTACGGTATCTACTTCTGATTGATTGTTGTAGGAATCATCAAAATGAACCCCACGGGCTGCGCCTGAAACCCAAACTTTTTTATCTTGGGCTTGGGCATTAAGGCTCAATACGATGAGGAGCCCTAATAGTAAAAATATTGTAATCTTTTTCATATCTGATTTTTATTAGAAAAATAATTTTAACTCCACCAAAGTTTCTTGACCTTGGAATTTATCCAACACAAAACTTGAATCTTCGAAATAGAACCATCGATGACGGAAATAAAGCCCTGCGTTTTTGCCCAATCCCAAGTCGAAACCCAAACCTATTCCGTATCCTGTTTGATTCAATGGTCGGAAAGTGATGTCATCGAGCTGCGTATTGTTGCCACCCAAATTTCTTTCGTAGCCCAAATAAGAGTTGATGTAAAGGTTGTCGGCCAATTCATAGTACAATTCAGCCTCGGTGCTGTAGTTTCTCAAATAGGCCGATTCATCCAATACCAAAAAAGGCGAAAAGTTTTCTGATACTGTATTGTATCTACCTAATACAAAGGCAAATAAATTGCGGTGACCCAATTTTGTTCTGTACTTAGCGTGGATTTCTGCTGTATTGAAATTTTTGGGATTTACAGCCACACCCAGACTATCATCGGTAAGCTGTACCGTTTGGAAGGCATCGCGGTACACCTTGTCATATCTGCCATAAGGGCCTACATTAGGGGTAAAATTCCAACGCCAAAAACGCGAACGAATGAGTTGATTAACGAAGTGCGAAAAAGTGATGGTATTGGCGAAAGCCTCAATTTCGCGCGACATATTGAGACCTGCACTAAAATTGACCTTTCCTATTTTAAAATCAGAATTGATATTCAGGCCTGTACGGTTGTTGGTCATTTGGCCTATAGCTACCACTGAGCTTGCAAAAGGCACCAATACGTTGGCACTTTGGGTGGCACCCCCTGCTGGTTCTAAACTAATTTCTCTTGCAGCAGGCAATGATGTATTCCAAAATAAAGCATTGTTGTTTATCACATAAGGACTTACCCTATAATACTGAATTTCAATAGGGATTTTGGTTAACTTTTTGGGTGTAGTGATTTTTGCATTGATGGCCTCACCCCAAGGGTAAATACTATCAGGCGTTACATATCTGCCCATACCTGCTTCCAAATGAAGTTTGAATCCCTTCCATTTGGTATCAAACTCCAAAGTATGCACATTGAAGCCTACCGATAAAGTATTGATGGAATCTAAAAAAGTCTGATTATTTAAGGTATTGAAGCTCAAAGATGTTTCGCTAGTAAAAGTCTTCTTGAGCTTGCCGCCAAAATCGCGATTGGGTATGGTAAATATGCCACCGCTGAGCTCAGTTTTGCCATAAAAACCAATAAAACTCCAATCATTGGGTAGGTTGATACCGTTGAGAATCATGCCTTGTACCGCACGCAAGCCCCAGCGGAGATCTTGTTTCAAATCTTCTTCGCCATACATCTGCTCATAGCGGGCACCAATATCGCGACCAATGGGATCCCAAGGATTGCGCTCGTACACCATAAAACGATTGTAGCCAGTGAAACTTCCTAAAGTTAAATCGCTGATAGCCAACCAATGAATACCACCCATGCTGAGGTTAAAGGTTCCGACATCCGTAACATAAGAGCCATAAAGATTAATCCCTAGGTTGAGTCCCATATTCTGACCCAAACGTGGCGATGCAAGAGGATTCCATACATTGGGCAAATTCTCTTTGGGCGTAGGAGGCGAGTAAACAGGCTGTATGTTTCCATTCAAAAATTGAAACATGAAAACATCAAAGCCCCAGCTTAATTTTTTGGATGGACGTCCGC
>CAYZUZ010000336.1:0-2014 GCA_964481795.1 uncultured Cryomorphaceae bacterium | reverse complement strand
ACTCAGATGTAACATAGAATAAAAATTAAGTTTAACATTCACAAAAACGGTCAACGCTATTCAGGCATGGACAACTAGGAACTATCAAACTAGGAATTAAGAACTATCAAACTAGGAACTATCAAACTATCCCTTATATTTGAGGCTTCAATGCCATACATCATGACTTATACAAAATACTTTATTCTGGCAATCGTCTTCATTTTACAGGCCTGCAAACCTGAGGAAGTGCCCTCCAAAACCGCACCCCAACCCGAGCCAATAAAAATTGAATTCAAAACCTACTGGGGCAATCAAATCATGCACCCCGATTCCACGTACTTCGACCGCGAAGGCAGACCTTTTCGTTTATACGATTTCAAAATCATTTGGACGGATTTACAATTGATTGACGACCAACAAAATACCTTGACTCTTCCACGCAATAGATTCATGACCCGTTTAGGACACCGCATCCAAGACCTAAATGTATTTAAAGAACAAAATTTTCAATCTTTTACCTTGCGTTTCGGTGTTGATTCTCTTACAAATACCACCGTAGAGCCTACCATGATCAGCGATGTAAACGACCCTTTTTACCCCCAAATGCCCTCTATGTGGTGGACTTGGGCGCACGGTTTTATTTTCGCTCGCATCGAAGGCTTTACCGACTGGAGTCAAAATTTTGGCAGCGAAGGCCATGAGGTTTTTGGCTACCATTTAGGTGCATTCAAATTAGACAGAACTATAGGCCCTTTTCAAGCAAAATTAAGTGGAGGAAAATCATCCTTAGCCCTAAAACTCGATGTAAAAAAGGTTTTTGACGGCCTCGATTTTCCAGCAGACAATTCTACCCACAGCTTTGATAATCCAAAATTAACAGAAAAAATCGTTCAACTTATTTGCGATCATATAGAGGAAGATTTATGAAAAGCCTGAGCTTTTTTGTATTGTTGTGCTGCTTGATGGCCTGTGCCAAAAGTGAGCCAACTCAACTGTGGCAACCCTCACATCACAGAGGGTTTCCTCCCATCAATTTCCCCGCAGATAACCCACCGGATGAGGCCAAAATAGCTTTGGGCAAAAAGCTCTTCCACGACAAAAAACTCTCGCTTCAAGGAGATATCTCTTGCGCTACTTGCCACCGCGAGGAGTTGGCTTTTTCCGATGCCTTACCCAAAAGTATCGGCCACCAAGGTGCTGTAAACAAACGCAATGCCACTACCCTATTCAATGTAGCTTGGCATCCTTATTTTTTTAGAGAAGGCGGCAATCCACGGCTCGAATCTCAAATTTTAGGCCCCTTAGAAGCCGAAGATGAAATGGCCCATCCGGTGCCTTTAGCTATGGAAAAACTAAGGCAAGACCCTGAATACCAAGAGTTATTCAAAAAAGTTTTCAATAAAGAACCCGATTTATTCGAATTTGCAAGAGCCATTGCCGCTTATGAACGCAGCTTGATTCACGACAATTCCAGATGGGATCAATGGTATTACTTGGGCAAAAACACCCTCAGTGAACAAGAAATCAGAGGTTGGTATCTTTTTACAGGAAAAGCCATGTGTATCAACTGCCATCAAGGTCCTGACCTCACCCATTATAAAATGGAGAACATCGGTCTTTTTGTGCATTATGAAGATATGGGCTTGTACAGAATTACTCGCGATTCAGCAGATTATGGCAAAATGAAAACTCCCACCTTGCGCAATGTATCGCTCACAGCACCTTATATGCACAATGGCAGCTTCGCTACTTTGCAAGAGGTTTTAACCCATTACAACGAAGGTGGAAAAAGACATCCCGCTCAAAGCCCTTTAATAAAACCCCTACACCTCACGCCAGAGGAACTTACTGATATACTGGCTTTACTTCAAGCATTTTAGCCTAAGCCCTTATAGTTCTTAATTGTGAATTGTGAATTGTGAATTGTCAATTGTGAATTGTCAATTGTGAATTGTGAATTATCAATGTTTAATTATCAAAAAAAAAACTCACAACTATTAACTAACTACTACCTAACTTTATTCACGGTACT
>CAYZUZ010000335.1:0-2030 GCA_964481795.1 uncultured Cryomorphaceae bacterium | reverse complement strand
GCTTCATACTTTGCTTGATTGGCTTTTATGCTAGCTTCATCCTCACAATGGGTGATGATGAGCAAGGGGCTTTGGCTGAAGATGCCTTCCAATGATTTTTCTTGGTCTACCAGCATATTTCCTGTGCTCGAACCCATAAATACTTTGATTCCAGCTGCTTGACTTAAATGCGCTTTTTTAATTTCTTCAAGATTGTTGTTGGCTCCACCCAAGTTGAAGGCAAAATTTGTCCAAAATTTACCTGTAGCCAGCTGTATTTTATCTTCCAAAGCTTGTATGCTTGTGGTATTGGGTACGGTGTTGGGTTGTTCTATTACGGCTGTAACTCCCCCGGCCAGTGCAGCCCGTGATTCTGTAAAAAAATCTCCTTTGTGGGTAAGCCCCGGTTCGCGAAAATGTACTTGATCATCGATAATACCGGGTAAGCAGAGCAGTTTCTCGGCATTTACCTCTTGAATTTTTTCTTGGGCTGGGGTTTGAATTTGCGAAGCTATTTTTTCGATGATTCCGTTTTTTACAAGAATATCTGCATAAAAGCGCTTACCTTCATTGACCAACTCGGCATTTTTAATCAAGTAATTCATAAAACTAAGGTTAAATATTTTTCCTAAAAAACCCGCGCAAGCGCAATCTAATGACTCCAAATATGGCCTCTTTGATGATGCCTCTCGACATTTTTGATTCGCCAAGCGTGCGGTCGGTAAATATTACGGGCACTTCAGCTATGCTAAAGCCTTTGCGCCAAGCCACATATTTCATTTCTATCTGAAATGCGTAGCCTACAAATTTGATTCTATCCAAGTTGATAGAGCTCAATACTTTGCGGGTATAGCATACAAAGCCTGCGGTAGCGTCGTGCACGGGCAGGCCTGTTACAAAACGCACATATCTACTTGCAAAAAAAGAAAGAATAACCCTACTCATGGGCCAATTGACTACATTGACACCCGTAACATACCTGCTGCCAATAGATAAATCGGTTGCTCCATTCTTCACTGCGTTGTAAAGTTTTGGCAGGTCAGTCGGATTGTGCGAAAAATCACAATCCATTTCAAAAATATATTCATAGTCATGTTGCAATGCCCATTTAAAACCTGCGATATAAGCTCTTCCGAGGCCTTGTTTTTTTTCGCGCTGAAGCAGATGTATTCTATCGGGGTATTGCAAGGCTGTATCCAATACCATTTGACCTGTACCATCAGGTGAGCCGTCGTCTACAATGAGTATATCGAAATGCCCTTCTACCTCCATTACTGTTTTCAGCATGGCTAGAATGTTGTCGCTTTCATTGTAAGTAGGAATGATGACTAATTTATCCTTCAAAAGAATGTATCATAAATTAAAAGCCCAAAAGTAAGGTAAACAGTGTGGAGTTACAAAGTCCACATTACAATCAATCATTCTTTTGATGGCAGACTGTATTGTGTGATTTATTTTAGTCAAACCTGATACTCGGCTGCATTATTTACTTTCTTTTTAAAGTAAAATATGGCTGCAAAGCCCGTTAGAAACATGATGAGCGAGTACAAAGCGGGTGCTACCGTCATGGCAGAATTTTGAAGCAAGGTAGCTGTTACCATCACCCCGAGTGTGCCATTTTGGATACCCGATTCAATGGTAATGGAAATGCGCTGTTTCAAATGAAGTTTAAAAGTGTAAGCAGCTAGGTAACCCAACAGCATGGTAGCCAGATTCAATGCTAAAGCCGCGGGCCCGGCAGTGATAAAAAATTCGACCAAATGAGCCCTTTCTTTGAGTATAGCGGCTAGAATAATAAGTACAAAAATCACAGTAGAAAAAATTCGTACAGGTCTATCGGCCTTATCGGCTATGGAGGGTTTTTTGCTTTTCAAGATCATTCCTAAGCCTACAGGCAATAGGGTTACGCCCATTATTTGTATCATGGTTTTAGCTACAGGCAATTGTATGAAGGTGCCTTCGCCCATGAATTGCACCAAACTGAAATTCACAATCAAGGGAATGGTAATTAGGGTTATAATACTGGTAATGGCCGTAAGGGTAATAGACAA
>CAYZUZ010000334.1:0-2034 GCA_964481795.1 uncultured Cryomorphaceae bacterium | reverse complement strand
ACTCTTGTGCCCATTGGTAGCTGCCATAAAAACGGTCCATACCTGTAAGGTCAATGTAAAACTCATCAATAGAAGTTTTTTCATATAAAGGTGCCTGATCGGCTATAACCTCGGTTACTAAGTGCGAATAGCGCGAATACACCTCGTGGTCGCCACGTACCCATATCGCCTCCGGACACAACTGCCGGGCCAGCTTTGTGGGCATGGCCGATCGCACTCCAAATGCTCGGGCCTCGTAACTACAAGAGGCTACTACGCCCCGGTCGCTGCTGCCACCTATTATTATAGGTAGGCCTATCAGCTTGGGCTGCCTAAGCCGCTCTACAGATACAAAAAAACTATCCAAATCCATGTGAGCTACTGTGCGAGGCTCTCCATTGCATGTGTTTATCGATTGCACGTCTTGTTTTTTGATTTCTTGTTTGACAATATAAATATCATTTGCTCGACAGCAATTTAATCAAAATTTACGAAACCCTCCTTTTTTGAGCTTGGAATGTTCAAAAGTTTTAGCTTGTTGAAAACACGGTGAAAAAACCTTTGCTCTACCTACCTTTGCTCTGGAGGATAATGAGTAGTATTACGCATTCAAAATCCTTTAATCACCAAGATTATGATAGGACCCGATAATTATGAAATAGGTAAGCTGGTACAGCGATTCGAAGAGATGAAGAAGCATCAAAAAGCAGAGTTTTTTGATGTAGAAGAGCTTGAACTCATAGCCGATTATTATTTTTTTGCAGGTAATGCGGGCGCGGCTATTGATGTTATGGACTTTGGGAGCCACCAGCATCCTTATACTTCTATCTTCCCTTTGAAAAAATCTCAGTTCTTGATAGATGAAAACAGGCTGGAGGAAGTGAGGTCGGAGTTGAAAAAAGTTGAATCACTCGACCCCAATAATCCAGAATTATTCATCACCCATGCTGACTTGCTCTCTAGATCGGGTCAACATGAAAAGGCCATTATTCAACTCAAAAAAGCCCTCCGCTTGGATGAAGAGGATATTGAAGTATTGATGATGATTGCTCAGGAGTATCAAGAATTGAATGATTATCAAAAATCAAAATTTTACCTGCTTAAGGTGCTGGAAAAAGACTCAGATGAAGTAAGTGCACTCTACAGTTTGATTCATTGTTTTGATTTGCTGCAAGAAAATGAAAAGGCCATCAAATATCTGGATTCCTTTATCAATAAAAATCCTTATTCAGAAATTGCTTGGCATCATTTAGGTCTTCAATATGCACAAGTAAACAACCTCGAAAAGAGCTTGTGGGCTTTTGATTATGCCATACTTTGCGACGAGTACTTTACCGCTGCTTACTATGAAAAGGGTAGGGTGCTCGAGGATTTTGGAAACTTTCAAGCGGCAGCTGAGGTATATAAACAGGTGCTTGATTTTGAAGAATTCAGCTCCTATGCATACATGCGAATTGGTTTGGTTTACAGATTGATGAAAGAGTACACCATGGCCGAAAAATTCTTGAAAAAAGCATTTAAAGACGATCCTTATTTGGAAGAAGCGATTCTGAATTTAGTTACGCTATATGATGATTTGGGCGATTATGGCAAAGCTATTTTTTACGTGCGCAAATTGTTGAAGTTGGATACTAGTCCGCAATATGTTTTATTCGCCTCTGACGTAATGCGCAAAGCAGGGCAATCTGATAAATCTTTAATCATGCTGAACGAATTGTTGTGCAAAGGCGAAAACGAAGCGGAAATATTTATCCAATATGTTGAGATTCTTATGGATCAACTTAGAGTGGAACTTGCTTTTGAAATGATAGAACAAGGCTTAGAAAACCACCCGCTACATCCAGGTATTTTGTTTAGAAAAGCATTGATATGTAATGTTTTAGGAGATGTTAAGCAGGGTTTGTCTTGTTTTGAACTTGGCTTGATGAATAATGATTTGATTGAATTGAAAGAATTCTTAAACAAATTTCCTGGATTCAAGAAATTGGCAGAAGTTGAAAATCTTCTGAAAAAATTCGGTTATATGGATAACGACAATATTTTATTACTATAAAT
>CAYZUZ010000333.1:0-2041 GCA_964481795.1 uncultured Cryomorphaceae bacterium | reverse complement strand
TTTTAGAAATTACAGGGATGTGGTCGCTTGGAGCGACCACATCCCTAGTATCTCATGATGACATGAAAGAGTGATTGAATAGCACCAAGTCTAGCAAAAATGTATAATAGTTTGGTGCGATTGTTTTAATTTTGTAGAAAATCTAAATGAGCAGAAAAATATGAAAATACAATTACGAATATCAATTATCTTTTTCTTGGTTTGTATGGCTTTTACGGCGCAAGCCGACCGCATCACGAGTGCGCAAAAACAAGTACAAAAAGGCGATTATGATAAAGCTAAAAGTAATCTCGACAAAGAACTCTCTAAAAACCCAAACAGTGCAGGGGCATTTCATATTTTTGCTATGTATTTTTTTGCTGCACCCAATGCTGCTTACCACGTGGATTCTGCCTATCTTCACATCAACAAAGCCCTTACCCATTACGCCGAAATGGACGAGAAAACCCTTGCAAAATGGGCAAAAGCAGGCATCACACCCGAAACTGCTCAAACGCTCAAAACCGAAATAGAAGCAAAGGCTTTTCAAGATGCTCAATTGCTGCACAATGTTGAGGCATATCAATTTTTTATAGATTTTTATGTTGATGCCCCACAAGTGCCTAATGCCAAAATGCTTCGCAACCAAATTGCGTGGCAACAAGCCCTTACTGCCAATGAACTCACAGCCTATCAAAACTTCATAACGCAATATCCCGAAGCAGAGCAAATCTCGGAGGCTATCAAAAAACGTGATGAAATCGTATTTCAAGGCGAAACCAGTAATGGTACATTGGATACCTACAAGCGATTTGTAAAGCAGTATCCGCAAAGCCAAAATCGTAACCAAGCCCTCCAACGAATTTTTTATATGGCGACCCTTCCCCACAGTGTAGAGGCTTTTGAACAATATCTAAAAGAATATCCAGAAAGCTCTGTGCGTGAGTTTGCCTTGGACTGGGTTTTGGCGTTTTATGGAAAAGCCCAAAAACTAGATGAATTTATACAAAAATACCCTCAATATGCCCAAAAAGAGCGATTGGCTCAGATGCAGCAAGTCAATCCACGTCAGTATGTACCTATCTTGCAAAATGGGTTGTTTGGGTATTATGATGAAATAGGTGAGCTACGCATCAATTTTCAATATGAAAGTGTCAATCCAGAATACCTCTGCCAAAGTATCATTGATGATTACCTTGTAGTCAATCGCAATGGACGTTTGGGCATCATCAATAAACTAGGAGAGGAGATAGTACCTCCACAGTTTGATAAAGTAGAACCCATTGCTACGGGCATATTTAGGGTAACAAGAAATGCTTTTTCGGGCTTGGTGCATCAGAGCGGGCGAGAGTTAATGCCTTCAAAATATGATGCCATTGAAATAGTGGGTAAAAATTTCTTAAAAATTCGCCAAAATAGGCTTTGGGGCTTGAGCAGCTATTCAGGTGAAATCATAGTAGAGCCACGCTATACCGAGATAGAAACTGAAAATGGTGGTTTTTTGCTTTTCAAAATAGGTGATTTGATGGGTATGGCTTCCGAAGAAGCACTTATCAAGATGAACGCCGACCGCAATGTGCGTATTCAGGTTGATTTTGATAATATTGAAGTGCTACAAGATAATTTTATACGCATCACAAGACAAGGCAAAATGGGCATTATTGATGCTCAAGGCAGGGCAATCGTGCCGCTGCTCATGGCGCAAATCAAGCAAACACCTGCGGGGTGGTTGGCACTAAAAGAAAGCAATTGGCAAGTCTATCAAAAAAATGGAGCTTGGCTAGAAAATTTCAAATTTGAAAACATAGCTTATGGAGGCAGCTATGTAGCTGGCAAACAAGCAGGAAAATGGGGCATCATAGATTATGAGGGGAAAATCGTTAGTGAGTTCAAGGCAGATTCTATTGCTTTCATAGACCAAACGGCTTTTGTATTTGAAAATAAAAAAAATACTGGAATATTTCTCCGAAACCCTACAGCAAAGCCTGTTGATTTTACGCTTTTCAGAGGCATAAGACCTGAAAAAGGCAATTACCCCAATGCCGAAACACTGATTTATTAT
>CAYZUZ010000332.1:0-2041 GCA_964481795.1 uncultured Cryomorphaceae bacterium | reverse complement strand
GAATGTAATTTCTACTTAAATTATTTTCAGCTACCCTGCCTCCTGCTACTCTTTTTGCTGATTGTATAGGAAGCTTTCTTGTACCTTGAACCAACAAAATAGTGAGTAAAATTACTAAGAATAAAATGGCTATTTCAACTAAAAATATAGGTAAACCGCCCGTTGATAATTCAAGCTTGGAAAATAATTCCTGTAAAAATGATTGTGGAAGAGAAGCAATAATACCCACCATAATTAAAAGTGAGATGCCGTTTCCAATTCCCTTATCGGTAATGCGCTCACCTAGCCACATCGAAAATATGGTACCTGAAACAAGAACTATTACACCCATTACCCAAAATATAGAGGTAGGTATGGTGATCTCTACTTGCTGACTTACCAAATTGGCTAAATAACCTGGTGCTTGGGCAAGAGTAATAAGTATGGTTAAAAATCTTGTGTAGTTATTTTTCTTTTTTCTACCGCTTTCTCCCTCCTTATCGAGCTTTTGAATACTTGGCACAGCTATACCCATCAATTGAATAACAATGCTTGCTGATATATAAGGCATAATACCCAGAGCTAAAATACTTGCATTGGCAAATGCGCCTCCAGTAAATGCATTTAATATACCCAAGAGACCTCCATCAGACTGTTCTTGCAACTGAGTTAGGCTGCTTGAATCAATACCAGGGAGTACAACATTGGAACCCACACGATAAATAAGCAAGAAGCCTAAGGTCAAAAGTATTTTTTCCCTAAGCTCTTGGATATTCCAAATATTCTTAAAAACCTCAATAATACGCTTCATTATAATGCGGTATATTTATATGGTTACGGCTTTTCCGCCTGCTTTTACAATAGCTTCAGCGGCAGCTGAAGAAAACTTATGAGCAATAATTTCTACTGCACTTTTAATTTCGCCTCTATTCAATATTTTGATAAGATCATTTTTATTTGCCAAACCATTTGCTACTAAAGTATCAGGTGCAATGGTGGTATCAATTTTATTCTCATCAATTAAAGTCTGAAGCATGTCTAAATTTACAGCACGGTATTCTACTCTATTAATATTTTTAAAACCAAATTTAGGCACCCTTCTTTGAAGTGGCATTTGTCCACCTTCAAAGCCTATTTTGCTTTTGTATCCAGAATTGGCTTTAGCTCCTTTGTGACCACGTGTTGATGTACCTCCGTGACCGCTGCCTTCGCCACGACCAATTCTTTTTGTTTTCTTTATTGAGCCATCTACTGGCTTTAAATTTTCAAGATTCATCTTATTCAAGACTATTAAATTTCTTCAACTTTAATTAAATGGCTAACTTTATTAACCATCCCTTTTATTTGGGGAGTAAACTCATGCTCAATGCTTGAGTTCATTTTCTTTAAGCCCAATGATTGCATAACCAACTTTTGGTTTTTGTTGCTTTTTATGGTGCTTCTTACTTTCGTTACCTTAACTTTTGACATTGCTCTTCAATATTAAGCGTTAAATATATCTTCTACTCTTCTACCACGAGCTTTGGCTACAGTATAAGCATCTCTCATCGTTAGAAGTGCTTCAAATGTGGCCTTCACCACATTGTGCGGGTTGGATGATCCTTTTGACTTTGCGAGTACATCATGTACACCAAAACTTTCCAGAACGGCACGCATGGCACCACCAGCAATTACACCTGTACCGTGACTTGCAGGACGCAAGAACACTCTCGCTCCCCCAAATTTACCTTCTTGTTCGTGAGGAACGGTATGATTAACAATAGGGATTTTTACAAGGTTTTTCTTTGCATCTTCCACGCCTTTGGCAATAGCTTCAGATACCTCTTTGCTCTTACCTAAGCCATAGCCAGCTACACCTTTTTCATCGCCTACTACAACAATAGCCGAAAAACCAAAGTGACGACCACCTTTTGTAACCTTAGTAACTCTGTTCACAGCTACCAGACGGTCAACCAACTCAAGCCCACTTGGCTTTACTTTTTGAATATTTCTTTTAAAGCTCATAATTGTATTAAAATTTTAATCCGCCTTCTCTTGCTCCTTCGGCCAAAGCTTTAACCCT
>CAYZUZ010000331.1:0-2043 GCA_964481795.1 uncultured Cryomorphaceae bacterium | reverse complement strand
ACGAAACGATAGAACACCTTAAAACCAGCAGCCTCGACGACAAAGACCGCTTGGTAAAGCGATTGGAAGAAGAGTATGAACAAGTGCTTCTGAACCTCGATCCGCGCAATAAAGTATTGATAGACAAATGGGAAGAAACCTTAGCCCGCTACAAAGCCCCTGAGTTTATATTCAAAGTGCGCGACAAGGAAATCAGAATAAAAACCACTACCGAATCACTTTCGCATTCGCAAATACCCAAAGTATCCTTACCGCGATACAAAGCTTGGGGCGATTTACTCCAATGGCAATTGCAAGAAAACGTTCCAGGCGAATTTCCGTACACTGCAGGTATCTATCCATTTAAGCGCACGGGCGAAGACCCCACGCGCATGTTTGCCGGTGAAGGAGGGCCAGAGCGCACCAACAAGCGCTTTCACTACCTAAGCAAAGGAATGCCCGCAGCACGCCTTTCTACGGCTTTTGACTCAGTAACTTTATACGGCAGAAACCCCGATTTACGTCCGGATATTTATGGTAAAATAGGCAACTCAGGCGTAAGCATCTGTTGCTTAGATGATGCCAAAAAACTCTACAGCGGATTTAACCTATGTGAGCCCAGTACTTCAGTGAGCATGACCATCAACGGGCCAGCACCCATGCTCTTGGCCTTTTTTATGAATGCAGCTATCGATCAGCAATGTGAAATTTATATCAAAGAAAAAGGCTTACAAGAGCGAGTAGAGCAAAAGCTCCAAGAGAAATATGATCAAAAAGGACTTCCGCGTCCTACCTACGAAGGTGAATTGCCCAAAGAAAATAACGGATTGGGATTGATGCTTTTAGGATTGACAGGCGATCAAGTATTGGAAGCAGAAGTGTACAACGAAATAAGAAACAGAACCTTAGCCGTAGTGCGAGGTACCGTTCAAGCAGATATTTTGAAAGAAGACCAAGCGCAAAATACCTGTATATTTAGTACAGAATATGCGCTGCGATTGATGGGCGATGTACAAGACTATTTTATCCAGAAAAAAGTAAGGAATTTTTACTCAGTTTCTATCAGTGGCTACCACATAGCAGAGGCAGGAGCCAATCCCATTACCCAGCTTGCCTTTACACTGGCCAATGGTTTTACTTTTGTTGAGTATTACTTGAGTCGTGGTATGAATATCAATGATTTCGGACCCAATTTGAGCTTCTTTTTCTCCAACGGAATAGACCCCGAATATGCCGTAATAGGAAGAGCAGCACGTAAGATTTGGGCCAAAGCCATGAAGCTGAAGTACCATGCAGATGAGCGCTCACAGATGTTGAAATACCACATCCAAACCAGTGGAAGATCGCTGCATGCCCAAGAGATAGATTTCAATGATATCAGAACCACGCTGCAAGCATTGTATGCCATTTATGATAATTGTAACTCATTGCATACCAATGCCTACGATGAAGCCATAACCACACCTACCGAAGAATCTGTGCGCAGGGCAGTAGCCATACAATTGATTATCAACAAAGAATTGGGATTGGCTAAAAACGAAAATCCATTACAAGGATCATTTATAATTGAAGAACTTACCGATTTGGTAGAGGAGGCCGTGTTGGCAGAATTTGATAGAATTACCGAAAGAGGAGGTGTATTAGGTGCCATGGAAACCATGTATCAGCGAGGCAAAATACAAGAAGAGTCGATGCACTACGAAATGCTCAAGCATACAGGCGAGTACCCCATTATCGGAGTCAATACCTTTTTGAGCAGCAAAGGCTCGCCCACCATAGTACCTGCCGAGGTAATTCGTGCTACAGAGGAAGAAAAGCAAGCCCAAATAGAAACCGTTATCAGACTGCAAAAAGCCTTTGAGTCAGAAAGCACCGAAAGTCTTAAGAAGATACAGATAGCCGCCATTAAGAATGAGAACGTATTTGAGCAATTGATGGAAACGGCAAAATACTGCACTTTAGGACAGATCACCGATGCCATGTTTGCGGTAGGAGGTCAGTATCGAAGAAATATGTAATCAAAAAAGCAGGGTGTCTCAATTAAATGGACACCCTGCTTAAAAT
>CAYZUZ010000330.1:0-2043 GCA_964481795.1 uncultured Cryomorphaceae bacterium | reverse complement strand
GATTTATCAAGCGCATCAAGAAGTGCTCAAAAATCCTGAAAAACCTATTAAAACAATATATAGACACAAGCACAAAACCAATGGCTGGGTGTGGCTAGAGAGCAATGCTCAAAACTTTATTAATGACCCTTCTCTTAATTCTATACTGCTCATTATCAGAGATATTACCCAAGATAAAATAGCTCAAGATACCATAAAAGAAAGCCAAGAGCGGCTCAAACGCTTGAGCGACAATGTGCCCAATGGAGTGGTATATCAAATCAATAGCGGGAAAAATGGAGAAATAAGAGAATTTACCTATGTAAGCGAAGGTGTTATAAAAATGCACGACATTACACCCGAGGCGGTTCTGAAAGATGCCAATCTTTTTTACAGCCAAGTATTGGAAGAGGATTTAGAAAAGTTTATAGAGCACGAGAAATACACCCTCGAGCACATGACAACGCTCAATTTTGAATTCAGAATAAAAAGACCCGACGGAAGTATCAGGTGGATGTATGCAACCTCCACACCCACAAAGCAAGCCGATGGCAATGTATATTGGGATGGTATTGAAATAGATATAACCGACCGAAAACTCACCCAACAGAAAATAGAAGAATCGGAACGCAAGTATAGAATTGTAGCTGAAAATACCTACAATTGGGAGTTTTGGGAAGGTGCAGAAGCCAAGCTTTTATACCTATCGCCTTCGGTAGAAAAAATTACAGGCTATTCAGTAGATGCATTTATGCAAAACAACAACCTGCTATTTCAAATCATTCACCCTGAGGATCTTGACAACTACATAGCCCACCGCAATGAGTGCCTATGCGAGCAAAAAGGCGATACCTGCCACTTCCGAATCAAGCGCAAAGATGGAGAAATGAGATACATAGAGCATGTATGCCAGCCTGCTGTGGATGAGCAAGGCAACTATATGGGTATAAGAGGTAGTAATATTGATATTACTGAGAAGTTTGAGTACATCAGCAAGATAAAAAATCTGTTGACACTCGAAGGAGAACAGAATAAACGATTGCTCAATTTTACCCACATTGTATCGCACAATTTGCGCTCGCATACCGCCAATATGCAGGGTGTATTTTCATTGATGGAAATAGAACAGCCCGAAGTATTGGAGCAGAGCTACGTGAGCATGGTAAGGCAATCAGCTGATAATTTGAATGAAACCCTACAGCACCTCAATGAGGTATTGGATGTAACTAAAAATCTTGAGAGTAAATTTGAACCCACTTCGGTTCAAAAATCAATACAAATGGCTATAAACAGCGTAGCACAGCTGGCTAAAGACAAAGGCGTAACTGTGATTGATGAAACCCGCGATTGTGTATTGGAAACCATACATGCCATACCTGCTTATGTAGACAGTATCATACTCAACCTGATTACCAACGGCATTAAATTCAGTGCAGCAGAGCGCGATTCATACGTGAAGATAAATTGCTCACTCTACGATGATTTGTTGTGTATTGAAGTAAGCGACAATGGCTTGGGAATAGACTTGGCTCGACATGGCGACAAGATGTTTGGCATGTACAAAACTTTCCACAAGCACAAAGACTCCAAAGGCCTTGGTTTATTTATTACCAAAAACCAAGTAGAAGCTATGCACGGAACAATTACTGTAGAAAGCGAACCCAATGTGGGATCAACCTTTAAAGTTTGTTTACATAAAATCAGCATCACACAAAACCAACCAATATAATGAAAAAAATTTCTGTAGCATGCTTGATTGAAGACGACCCCGTTCAGGTATTTTTGGTTTCTAAGCTTTTAGAATTGAGCAAAAAGGTAGATGAAACATGGATATTCAAAAACGGCAAAGATGCTCATGAAGGACTTAAGGAAAAGTATGAAGCCACAGGTGCACTGCCCAATTTGATACTACTAGACATCAATATGCCCATATGGGATGGCTGGGAGTTTTTGAAAGAATTTAGAAACCTTGAGCTTCCCTTTACTGGCAAGGTGTATATACTTACCAGTTCGCTCAGTACCGAAGATTTTCAAAAAGCAGAAGAATATAAACTAAGCGACAAA
>CAYZUZ010000329.1:0-2049 GCA_964481795.1 uncultured Cryomorphaceae bacterium | reverse complement strand
GGTATTTGCAGCTTCAAGAAGATGGCTTACCTGTGCTACTTTATGGCGATATAGCCTTTAGTACCCAAGACCAATACATTCGTATAGACCCAACCATTGAAAGAGTTGAGGCGATAAGAGGTGGCTCTGCTGCTATTACTACCAGTAATGGACCTGCGGGTATCATCAACTTCATTTCCAAAACAGGCACAGAGGCCAGTGGAACTATTGGAACTTCTTTTGGCCTTAATTACCAGTCTAATCGCACCGATTTCAATGTAGGAGCGCCCCTAGGAAATGGCCTGTTTTTAAATGTAGGTGGTTTTTATAGATTAGGCGAAGGCCCCAGACAAGCCAATCATTTGGTAAACAATGGAGGACAAATAAAAGCCAATATTACAAAAAAGTTTGACAATGGCTTTGCAAGGGTTTACTTTAAAGTGCTCAACGATAGAACAGCCGCTTATATGCCTATGCCAGTGAGTGTAAGCGGAACCAACAGCAACCCTGTTTGGGAGTCGGTAAATGGATTGCCTGCGGCTTCCAACGGACTTCACTCGCCTTTATTCATGCAAAACTTTGGATTAGGAGCTGATGGTAATTTTAGAAACCGAAACATCAACGATGGAATGCATACGGTTTCCAATGCTGTAGGTACCACTTTCGATTTTGACTTAGGTGATGGATGGAGGTTTGTAAGCAATTCAAGATATACTTACAACAGAGGTAGTTTTACAGCACCTTTTACAGCCGAGGTAGGCAATGCACAATCACTCGTAGAAGGTATCCTTACAGCCAATGGCGACACTGCTGCTGGAGGTACTTTGTTGCCTTATACTATCAACAAGGTATCTAATGGTGAAGTTATTGCAAATACAGAAAATGGCTTGGCACAGCGCATACATCTTTTTGATGTAGAGCTTGAAAACTTCAATAACTTTATGAGTGACAATAGATTGAGTAAAACCTTCGGCAAGCTTGATTTGTCGTTAGGAACGTTTTACGCACATCAAAATATAGAAATGGCATGGCTCTGGAATTCATTTCTTATGGAGGTAAAACAAGATGGTGATCTATTAAACATCAATACAGCCAATGGCGATGTAACTCAAAATGGCCTGCTCAATTATGGCGTTCCCTTATGGGGCAATTGCTGTACAGGAAAGTACAATAATTCATATGATGTATTGGCTCCCTATATCAATTTGGCGATTGCCGTAACCGATAGATTGAACATAGATGGTGGTGTGCGATATGATAGAGTTCATGTAAGAGGCATGGTAACTCCAAGTCAGCAGCTTTTGAATTTTGATGTGAATGGCAATGGTACAATTGAAGCTCCTGAAAGAAGCGTATCAAGAGTAGACAATACCCGTGCAACTTTGGTAAACTACAACTACGCCTACACCTCTTATTCATTAGGAGCCAATTATTTAATCAATGAAAACAGTGCTGTATTTTCAAGAGTAAGCCAAGGATATGTAGGTAATGCTGAGCGTGCTACATGGCATCAAGAAGGACCATACTTAGAGAATGGAGCGCCTAAAAACTCTCTTTTCCAAGCAGAAGCTGGCTACAAGAGAAAATTCAACAGCGGAGGATTATTTGTTACAGCTTTCTATGCCAATACACAAGAGGAAGCCGGTGTAGAGGTAACTACTCAAAATGTATTGAGCAATGATTATCAATCTTATGGTCTTGAATTGGAAAGCTTTTTCAGAATCAAAGGCTTTGATGTGAGAGGTGCTTTAACCTACGTAAGAGCAGAAATTGTAGGCAACAACGACAATATAAATTTAGGAAATACCCCTCGCAGGCAGCCTGGACTATCTTACAATATATTGCCTTCTTACAACTTTAAAAAGGGACACATCATTGGCGTAAGCGTAATAGGACAAACTCAATCGTATGCACAAGACAACAACGAACTGGTAATGCCTGGCTATGCTATTGTAAATGTTTTTGCTTCGTACAGAATCACCAAGAAATTATCTGTAAACCTAAACGCCAACAACCTTTTGAATGCCTTAGGATTTACCGAAGCGGAAGAAGGTAGTATTATTGACAATC
>CAYZUZ010000328.1:0-2049 GCA_964481795.1 uncultured Cryomorphaceae bacterium | reverse complement strand
GCAACAAGTTTCGGTAAAATACAGCGACTTAGTAACCTTGGTAAATGGTTTACCCCAAACACCTGCAGGCAATGGAGTAAAAGAGCCCAACAAATTATTTCAGGTTTCTGTGCTTTTCTTGGCCGATCCCGCTACAGGATATTCTCAAACTCTGATGGATAATATGGTATTTACCGTTAACGAACCCTTTCAGCCATGAGTATGACTAAATACATCGCTTGGATACTCGTTCCTTTGTTCGCAATAGCTTGCGGTCAAGTAAGGCAAAATGCGGTATTCAACAACCTCAATGATCCGTCGGAAAGTGATAAAGTTTTTTATACCTCCGATGAAATATACTCCGATGCACTCACTTCCGATGCATGGAATACCAGAGCCTCTGCACAGTGCATCAGTGTAAAAAACAGAACAGAAGCAGCCTATAAAGGCACACATGGCATGCACATCACTTGGAATAGGCAAGGTCCGGGTTGTCCTTGGTTAGGCCTTGGATTTGGCTGGGACAATTGGACAGGAAAAGATTTAAGCCAAATCAAAAACACAGGTGCTATTGAATTTTATGTGCGCATGGTTGAGGGCGAAAGAGGTAATTTGCCTTGGGCCATTGGTTTAGAAGATTTTTCAGGCGGACAAGCATGGCTAGGAATGAGTACCAATGCAGTAAAAGCTGAAAAAATAGGAACCAATTGGACGCGTATTGAACTGCCATTGAGCGAGTTCAATTGGCTTGAGCAAAATGCTGACGCCTCCAATATCAAGCAAATCATCTTCAATATGGAAGCCGATGGCGAAATATATATGGATGAAGTGCGCATAGTACCTTACAAAGGAGGTTTTCGCAAAAGAGCTTATGTAGATTTTGTACCCAACCAAAATTTTGATGCAAGTCTGGACAAAAGTTCTTATGTGTGGAATACCCAAGCCAATCAATTGGGTGCCAATAAAATTTACTTGGCTGTAATAGGTAGCTATTTGCACATAGCTGGTGAAGTAATAGATAAAACACCCCTTCAAAATACAAAATCAGAAGGAAATGTATACGATGGCGATGCCTTTGAAATTGCGTTTAGTACTGATTTTGAAGCCAATCCTCGCAGACCAAGGTTGCTTTCATCAGATCAGCATATAGGTATAAGCATGGGCAAAAGCCATGAAATTTGGAATTGGCGAAAAAAGGAAAAGCTCCAAAAAGCTGAGGTATTGACGCAAGAGATTCCCGATGGTTATCGCTTTGCGGTAAAAATTCCCTTAGAAGAATTGGAAATTACAGGTTTTATCGAAGGTAAACTCTATGGATTGGAAATGGCTATAGACCAAGGTGATGCAAATAAACGCAGCAACCAAATACGCTGGAATGACGCTGCCAATGCCGGCTTCAATGAGAGTCCTAGTAGATGGGGCGAAATGATGTTTGTAGAAAAAGCAATTCTTAATTAAATAATTAAAAATCATGAGGTTAAAAATATTTGTAGTTACTTTTTGGAGTTTTTTAATTCTTTTAGGTACCCTGGGTTGTGAGCAAGTAGAGCCACAATTCAATGCGCGCAAGGGCAATACTTTGCAGTTTGCAGGTAGAGAGTGGACCATAAAACATTATTTCAGCAGAACACAAGGGCCTGGCAATAATTACTTTTCTGATCATCCTAACGATGTATGGATAGATAAAAATGGTCATTTGCATTTGAGTATTCGATTCAGAAACGGAAGATGGGAGTGTACCGAGGTGGTATCTAAAGATAAAATGGGCTATGGAACTTATATCTTTACAGTGCAAGGCGATTTGAGAAATCTAGATCCCAATGTAGTTCTGGGTTTATTTACTTGGGATACACACAATCACGAACAGGCTAATAGTGAGGTAGATATTGAATTTTCTAAATGGGGTATTCTCGATGAAACCAAAACCCTTCAATATGGGGTTCAACCCATTCACTTCAGTGAGTATTTTGCTGAGCGTGTTCACAAGCCTGAGGGCGATCACGGTATCTGGACGGGAGTAAGTACGCACGGATTTACTTGGACTGATACTTTGATTACTTGGGAAAGTTA
>CAYZUZ010000327.1:0-2051 GCA_964481795.1 uncultured Cryomorphaceae bacterium | reverse complement strand
CAGTACGATGAAGCCTACGCCCAAAACTTCCCAAGCCAATTCATTACCTTCCGGATGCCCGTAACCACGCGGCCGTTCCGAAGCAATAGGCTGTTCCCGTTTTTTGACGGACTCATACCTGAGGGTTGGCTGCTGAACATCGCCGCCGAAAGCTGGAAAATAAACCGAAATGACCGAATGGGGCTGCTGTTGGCATGTTGCCAAAACGCCATTGGAGCAGTGAGTGTTCACCCGGTAATTCAGAAAGCCCATGCGTAAATGTTTGCATTGCTATAACGAACTGGATGCATCATACACGGGAGATTACCATCCAAAGTGCAGTACAGCATTTTACGGAACAGCACAGCCTCCGGTTTTGCCGTACAGATTGTCAGAAATGGAAAAACTGGCGAAAGAAGCCGCTGAATTTTCAATAACTGTGCCTGGCGTACAACCAAAATTATCGCTGGGCTGGATAAAAAATGAATTGAAAAACGGGCAGCAGGGGCGGCTAACAATTACAGATGCCCTGGAAGGTTACTACATTTTAAAACCTCAAAATGCTGATTTCACGCAGATGCCCGAAAACGAGCATCTTTCCATGAAATTAGCCGAGCTGTTTGGCATAAACATCGTACCGGCCAGCCTTATTCGGCTACAATCTGGTGAGTTGTGTTTTATCACCAAGCGAATTGACCGTAACCAAGACGGCAGCAAAAATCATATGATTGATTTTCTGCAAATTCTTGAACTGGAAGATAAATACAAAGGCACCACGGAAACCCTCGGGAAAACAATCGGCGAGCTATCGGCAAATACTTTATTTGATAAGTTGCGTTTTTTTGAACTAACCGTGTTCAATTATGTCATTGGCAATAATGATATGCACTTGAAAAATTATTCGATGTTTCTATCAGAAATGGGCTGGGTGCTTGCTCCCGCCTATGATTTGCTGAATGTAAAACTAATCTTACCGCAAGATAAGGAAGACACCGCCCTGCTATTGGGTGGCGAAAAGGAAAACTTCAATAAAGGCTACTTTGACCGTCTGGGCGAAGTGCTGCAATTAAATGATAAGCAGTTAACAACGGTGTACAAAAAATTGCCCAAGTGGTTACCCAAAGCAAGTAGGCTAATCAATAGCTCTTTTTTAGACGCAGAGCGGCAGAAACGCTTCACAGAATTAATTATCCAACGTGTTGAAAAAATGGATTCCTTTGCCTAATCCCTCACAAATACTTATTCAACGTCGCTTTGCTCACGCCCACGGCTTCGCAGATTTGCGTTTCATTTTTTATGAGTATAAAAGTTGCTTTTGAGTTCGCCTTATACGAACTTTGTATTTTGATTATAAGCACCAAATGAGAATATATTCGCTCAGTACGCTCAAAAAATATTGGCCAAAGCACCCAAGAGTTGAAAACAATTTAAAACATTGGCACAAGAAAATTCTGAGCAAAGAGTATCATTCCTTACGGGATATAATAGCTGATTTTTCTAAAGCAGATGCCATCGGGAACGATAGAATTGTGTTCAATATCAAAGGGAACGATTACAGACTGATAGCAAGGTTTAATTTTGATTATCAACTTTGCTACGTAAAATTCATTGGTACTCATGCCGAGTACGACAAAGTAGATGCAAAAACTGTCGGACTTTTATTTTAACAACTACACCATGGAACACATAAAACCAATTAAAACAGAGCAAGAATACGAAAAAGCTTTGCAGTTTATGGATAGTATTTTTGATGCAAAACCAAATACGGCTGCCGGAGATACCCTGGAGCTTTTGGCGTTAGTTATTGGCGATTATGAAAGTAAACATTACAAAATAGAGGCGTTATCGCCTTTGGAAGCCTTAAAGTGCGAAATGGAAGAGCAAGGGTTAACCCAAGCTAATTTAGCCCAACGTTTTGGGATGAGCAAAAGTACGATTTCGGAAATCCTGAACGGCAAGAAACAAATGAGCCTGCGGGTCAGGCAATTTTTGTACAATGATTTAGGAATCCCTGCCGATATATTGCTTGCCTAAAGTTGCCCCCCTCACAAATACTTATAAAGCGTCGCCTT
>CAYZUZ010000326.1:0-2060 GCA_964481795.1 uncultured Cryomorphaceae bacterium | reverse complement strand
AGAAACGGACTGGCACAGGCACAATCCACCTTACAGCAGAATAAATTTGACTATATATTCAAGGTAAAAGTTCTCGAGTTTTACGCTGAAAATCAAATCAAAACATTTTAAAATAAAGCATGAAAAAGAAAAGAAACATAGTCATACTCATTTTTGTAGTTGCAATCATTGTGGTGTTGGTAGTAGCCAAAAAGAAAGGTTGGATAGGAAGCGACCCCAATACTTACGAGGTAGAAACCGAGCAAGTGGCACTGCGTGATATTTATGAAACTGTATCGGCAAGCGGTAAAGTACAGCCGGAGGTTGTAGTAAAAATCAGTCCGGAAGTATCAGGTGAAATTATAGAATTGCCCAAATTTGAAGGAGATGATGTGAAAAAAGGAGAGCTTTTGGTGCGCATCAATCCCGATTTGTACCAAGCGGCTGTATCGCGCACTGAGGCTGCAATGAATACTTCCAAGGCCAATCTACTTCAAGCTGAGGCTCAATTTATTGAAGCCGAAAATAACTATAAGCGCAATGAGCAATTGTTTAAAAAAGGAGCTATATCTGCCACCGAATTTGATGCCTTTAAGCGAGGATACGAAGTGGCAAAACTCGGAATAGAGGCCGCTCGATACCAACTGAAAAGCGCCCAAGCTACAGAAAAAGAGGCTAAAGACAATCTCCGTAGAACCACCATTTACGCACCTATGGACGGCACCTTGAGCAAATTGAATGTAGAAGTGGGTGAGCGTGTGGTAGGTACAGCACAAATGGCGGGTACGGAGTTGCTTCGCATTGCTGATCTCAACAATATGGAGGTACTCATTGAGGTAAATGAGAACGACATCAACAAAATAAAACTCAATGACAGCGCTTACGTGGAGGTAGAGGCTGTTGCCGATAAAAAATTCAGAGGCATCGTAACGCGTATAGCCAACTCCAGCATCAGCAAGCTTAATGAAAGCGCTACCGACCAAGTATCTAATTTTGAAGTCCGTATCCGAATAGATAAAAACAGTTATGAAGATTTGTTGCAAAGCAATGGCTTGAGTCCTTTTAGGCCAGGCATGTCGGCTACGGTAGAAATATTTACCCAATTAGCAAAAAATGCTGTAGCTGTTCCCGTACAATCCGTAACCTTACGTCCGGATACAGCCGAGGGTAAAACATCTGTAACTACCAGAAAACTAGACGAAGAGGAGTTTGAATGTGTATTCGTTAACAACAATGGCAAAGCCAAAATTCGATTGGTAGAAATCGGTATACAGGATGATAAATTTTTTGAAATTAAAAAAGGACTTCAGGAGGGCGATGAAATTATCAGTGGGCCTTACTCCATTGTATCGCAAAAACTTAAGAACAATACAAGCTTAAAAATCAAAAAGAAATGATTCTAAGCTTTGAGAGTTCTACCAAGAATTGCTCTGTAGCGTGTATAGGCGAGGGCGGAGTGGTGATAGCTCATATACAAGAAGCTACAGATCAGTATGTTCATGCTGAAAAAATGCACCTATTTGCAGAGCAAATTCTGAAAGAAAATAACATAAAAACCTCAGATTTACAGGCTATTGCCATAGGCACCGGTCCGGGCTCGTATACAGGATTGCGCATAGGCACAGCCTTGGCCAAGGGAATGGCTTATACGCTTAACATTCCCTTGATAGCCTGTTCGAGCCTGCGCAGCATTGTACAACCTTATTTTAATCATCCCGACTACAGTCAGAATGCTATTTTTATAGCAGTAATCGACGCCCGCAGAATGGAAGTTTACCATCAAATATTTGATTATCAGGGTCGCGAGCTTTCGCCCATCGAAGCAAAAGTAGTTGATTCTGAATCGTACAGTGCTTATTTACAGCAAGGTCAAGTTTATATAATAGGCGATGAAGCCAGCAAACTTGCAGCTGTATTGCCCTCTGAATTTTCAATCATCAATAGCTTGCCCAATGCTGCGAATATGGCAGTTGAAGCTTGGGGTAAACTCAAAACTCAAAAATTTGAAGACCTAGCCTACTACGAGCCCCATTATCTAAAAGAGTTTTTGGTGGGAAAGAGTAAGAAGTGAGTGGTTTAGG
>CAYZUZ010000325.1:0-2062 GCA_964481795.1 uncultured Cryomorphaceae bacterium | reverse complement strand
TTTTTCGGGTATACCCGGACTTTTAATTACACGGGCGCACGATAGTATTTTTTCTGTATTGTGGCCATTTTCTTCAAAGGGTATTTGAGCCTCTTCAAGCTCCTTTTTATATTGAGGTTTGATGCTTCCAAAATCGCTTAAAAACACCTTGTATCCCAAATGCTTGGCCAGCAAAGCACAGCCTGTTCCGCTTTCGCCTGCCCCTAGTATCGCTATTTTTGATTTTGGTTGCAACATTTTATCTAAGCTTAAGGGTTACGAAACTGAGTATGGCCAGCATAATGGCTACAATCCAGAATCGGGTTACAATTTTTGATTCATGGTAGCCTTTTTTCTGGTAGTGGTGGTGTAATGGACTCATTAAGAATATTCTACGGCCCTCACCATATTTCTTTTTGGTGTATTTAAAATAGCTTACTTGCATTACTACCGACAGATTCTCTACCAAAAAGACACCGCATAAAATGGGAATGAGCAGTTCTTTTCGCATAGAAATGGCCAGAGTAGCCAATATGCCCCCTAAGGCCAATGAGCCCGTATCGCCCATAAAAACTTGGGCAGGGTAGGTGTTGTACCATAAAAATCCTATACAAGCTCCTACCAGCGCAGCTACAAAAACAACCATCTCTCCTGAGCGGGGAATGTACATGATGTCTAAATAATCAGCGAAGATGATAGATCCTGATACATAAGCAAATATGCCCAAGGTAATAGCGCTTATGGCCGAGGTTCCGCCTGCCAATCCATCCAATCCATCGGTCAGGTTGGTACCATTGCTTACGGCAGTTATTATGAATATAACTACGGGTATAAATACTATCCATCCCCACTTTTGGTAGTCGGCTCCTATCCACCGCAATACTTGTGAGTAATCGAGTTCATTGTTTTTGAAAAACGGTATGGTGGTTTTGGTCGATTTGTGTTCCTTGCCAAATATGGGTTTTTGGCCTTGGTCTACCTGCTCTGTAAGTGTGTTAAGTACTTGTTCGCGGTTGCTTTTTTCTTTTATGGTAACCTCAGGATGAAAGTATAAAATGCTTCCAACAATAATGCCTAGGCCTACTTGGCCTAAAACTTTAAACTTACCTCGTAGGCCTTTTTTGTCTTTTTTAAATACTTTGATATAGTCATCAATAAAGCCAATAGCACCCATCCATACGGTGGTAAGTAGCAATAATAGGATGTATATATTGTGCAATTGTGCAAACAATAAGGTAGGAATAATTATAGCCCCCAAAATGATGAGGCCACCCATAGTGGGTGTTCCTGCCTTCAGATTTTCGCCAGCAAGACCCAAATTGCGCACGGTTTCGCCTACTTGCTTGCGCTGCAACATATCGATGATGCGCTTGCCAAAAAGCAGCGAAATAATCAAAGAGGCAATCACTGCCATAGCCGCTCTAAAGGTGATGTACTGAAACACACCTGTACCGGGCAGATTGTAGTTAGTATTCAAATAATCAAATAGATAGTAAAGCATTTTACAATTCGTTTAAAAATTCGATTAATATTTGTTTGTCATCAAAGGGGTGTTTTATACCCAGTATCTCTTGGTATTTTTCGTGGCCTTTACCTGCAATCAATAGGATGTCATTGGGTTTAGCCATGCGTGTAGCTGCGCGTATGGCTTCTTTTCGATCGCTTAGGGTCAGGGTTTTTTTGCGTTGATGTATCTCTACGCCAGCCTCTATAGCTCTTAAAATTTCTTCTGGATTCTCGTTGCGTGGATTATCAGAGGTAATGATGGCTAAATCACTTAGGTCAGCGGCTATTTTTCCCATAATTGGGCGTTTTTCGGCATCGCGATTGCCGCCACAGCCAAATACGGTGATTATTTTTTGTGTTTCCTCTTTGCTTTGGCGCAAGGTGGTCAGTATGTTTTCTAATGCATCGGGGGTGTGCGCATAGTCTATGATGCCAAAAATTTCTTTGTGGCGTATGGGGTCAAATCTCCCTTCTACAGGTTTTAAGGTGCTCAAAGCTTGCATTACCTCTTGGGCATCGTGGCCCAATAGGTGCGCGGCTGCGTACACGGCTGTAAGGTTATAGGCATTAAATGCAC
>CAYZUZ010000324.1:0-2064 GCA_964481795.1 uncultured Cryomorphaceae bacterium | reverse complement strand
ATTATGGAAATCACGCTCATACATGCCCCCACCTAAGTAGTAGCGGTCGGTAAGGATAGCTCCATTGTGGGTAGTTTGCATGCGTAGGCGGTTTTTTGCAAAGAATAACGTGTCAAACATAATAAATAAATTGTCATCTATTTCAGTGCTTTTGAAAATTATTTTTTGATTTTAACTTTAATTATAGTAATGATTGAAAAGTTTCTGAATGAAATCAAAACCTCGTATAAACCCAAAAATATTCGACCCTTTTTGGGTTGCAAAGCTGTTTCATTATTACAGCGGTGGCGACTTGTAGCTGCGGATGTTTGATCCTTTTCAGGGTAGGGAATGTGGGGTGGATGCCCTATGTTTAATGGCATGAGAAGCTGCCAATTTTTGCTTACATGGTTATTTCGCGTTTTCTAGATATTCTTGCCTACGCGCCCACCCTAGCCCCGATGGGAGCGGCAGCCTCTGCGGGGATTTTTTTTTCATGAAAAAAAATCCCCGCAGAGCTACAGCGGACAGCGGGAAATAGCTCCTAAAAAATAAATTTTTAGTTTTAAGATTTTAGAACTTTGTGTACTTTGATGTAATCGGTGTCTTTGTTGGGCGCGTTTTTGAGTGCGTCTATTTGACTCAATTCGTGGCTTATTTCATCTTTGCGCAGCACGTTGCTTTGTTCGTTTACGTAGATAAGTGGCTCTACCCCTTCCAAGTCGAGTTCGTTGATTTTATCTACAAACTTGATGATTTTGTTCATATCGTCGAGCATTTGCTTTTTGTTTTCTGAACTCAGTTCTAGCTTGGATAAATGGGCTATTTTTTCTATTTCTTGTTCGGTAAGCTGCATTTTTTTTATCTTTTAAGGGGTACTTGATGGCAAAGTTAGGTAAATAGGGTCTACATATTTTTAAAGTCCTTTCATGGCTTGTGCCCAGCTGAGTTTATTGCGCAGGTAGGCTGCCAACTCGGTGATGGGCATGCGCACTTGCAGGAGGCTGTCGCGGTCGCGCACGGTTACGGCTTCATCTTGCAAGGTATCGTGATCTATGGTGATGCAGTAGGGCGTTCCTATGGCATCTTGCCTGCGGTATCTGCGGCCTATGGAGTCTTTATCGTCGAACTGACAGTTGTAATCGTAGCGCAATTCCTTCATGATTTCTCTTGCTTTCTCTGGCAATCCATCTTTTTTGATAAGGGGCAATATGGCTACTTTTACAGGTGCCAAAATATACGGAAGTTGTAGTACAGTGCGTGTGCTACCATCTTCTAGGGTTTGCTCTTGTAGGCCATGTGCCATCAATGCGAGGAACATTCTGTCCAATCCTATAGAAGTTTCGATTACATAAGGGATATAACTTTCGTTGGTTTCTGGGTCAAAGTATTGTAGTTTTTTACCGCTGAATTTTTCATGACTCGCCAAGTCAAAATCGGTGCGGCTGTGTATGCCCTCCAACTCTTTGAAGCCAAAAGGAAATTTGAATTCGATATCGGCAGCGGCATTGGCATAGTGCGCTAGTTTGTCGTGATCGTGAAAGCGATAAGAATCTTGTGGCAGGCCTAATGAGCGATGCCATGCCATGCGGGTTTGTTTCCAATGCTCATACCATTGCATTTCGGTGCCTGGTTTTACAAAAAACTGCATTTCCATTTGTTCAAACTCGCGCATTCTGAAGATAAACTGCCTGGCAACAATTTCATTTCTAAAGGCTTTACCCGTTTGCGCTATACCGAAGGGCAGCTTCATACGGCCTGTTTTGTACACGTTCAAAAAGTTTACAAAAATCCCTTGTGCGGTTTCCGGACGCAGATAAATGGTAGATGCATCGCCTGCCACAGAGCCCATCTTGGTATCAAACATCAGGTTGAAATGTCGCACATCGGTCCAATTTCGACTGCCGGATACTGGGCACACAATGGCTTCATCGAGAATGATTTGGCGTAATTCGTCCATATCGTTGGCTTCCAAAGCTTTTACAAATCGCTGATGAAGTTCATCGCGTTTTTTAAGGCTTTCTTGTACTCGAGGATTGGTTTCACGGTAGAGTTTTTCATCAAAGCTATCGCCAAATCGCTTGG
>CAYZUZ010000323.1:0-2079 GCA_964481795.1 uncultured Cryomorphaceae bacterium | reverse complement strand
CCAACTCTTCGCCTACCTTTATTTGGCTGCCATCTTCTTTGGTCATGTGGCGGCCCGGACAAAATGCTTCTACTCCGATATTTTCAATCATGATATTAGCTCCTTTGTCTACCAACTCGGTTACTTTACCAGCCAATACGCTTCCTTCCTCAAGTAGTGTAGCGTATACATCCCAAGGGTTGTCGCTTACTTGCTTATGACCTAAGCTCAATCTGCGGTTTTCAGCATCTATTTCCATCACAGTTACTTCCAATTCGGCTCCTATGTGGGTAAATTCGCTTGGGTGTTTTACTTTCTTGATCCAGCTAAGGTCTGATATGTGTATCAATCCATCGATGCCTTCTTCAAGCTCTAAGAATACGCCAAAGTTGGTGAAGTTGCGCACGGTTCCTTTGTGGTTGCTACCTGAAGGATATTTGGTTGCAATATCAGCCCAAGGATCTGGGGTCATTTGCTTGATGCCCAATGACATTTTTCTATCATCGCGGTCAAGTGAAAGTATTACGGCTTCTACTTCATCTCCAATTTTCATAAAGTCTTGGGCACTGCGCAAGTGGGTACTCCACGACATTTCACTTACGTGAATAAGTCCTTCTACGCCTGGCATTATTTCGATGAATGCACCGTAATCTGCCAATACTACTACTTTTCCTTTGATTTTATCGCCTACGGCAATATTTGCATCTAAGGCATCCCATGGGTGAGCGCTAAGCTGCTTGATACCCAATTGGATACGAGTTTTTGCTTCGTCGAAATCGAGGATTACCACGTTTATTTTCTGGTCCAATTCCAATATTTCGTTCGGGTGGTTTATACGGCTCCAGCTTAGGTCGGTAATGTGTACCAAACCATCTATGCCGCCCAAGTCGATAAATACACCATAAGAGGTGATGTTTTTAACCACACCTTCCAATACTTGACCTTTTTCGAGTTTGGAGATGATTTCTCTTTTTTGCTCTTCTAAGTCAGCTTCAATAAGTGCTTTGTGCGATACTACTACGTTTTTAAATTCATGATTGATTTTTACAATCTTGAATTCCATAGTTTTATCTACATAAATATCGTAATCGCGAATAGGCTTCACATCGATTTGTGAACCTGGTAAGAATGCTTCTATACCGAATACATCTACGATCATACCGCCTTTGGTGCGGCATTTTACATATCCTTGTACTATTTCGTCGCTTGCAAATGCTTCGTTTACTCTATCCCACGCTTTTATAGCTCTTGCTTTGCGGTGCGATAATACCAATTGACCATTCTTGTCTTCCTGACGGTCAACCAATACTTCTACTTCATCGGCAAGTTTTAAATCGGGATTGTAGCGGAATTCATTCAAAGAAATAACGCCTTCAGATTTCGAACCTATGTCTACGATAACTTCTCTGTCGCTTTTGGAAACTACTTTTCCAAATACAACAGTACCTTCTACGATAGAGCCCAATGTGCTCTCGTACAATTCGGTAATCGCTGCTTTTTGTTCTTTGCTAAGTGCTTTTTGACCGTACTCTATTGATTCCCAGTCAAATTCTTCATCACCTGATTCTTCTGTAGTTTCAGCTACTGTAGTTTCAGCGGTTTCGCTTACTTCTATCACAGGATTTTCTTCTTGATTTTCTGCTACTTCTATGGTAGCTTCTTGATTTTCAATAGGGGCATTTTCGATATGCACTCCTTCGTTGATTTTGTTTTCTTCTGACATGAAAACAGTTTGTTTCTTATTTATCTCTCCCAAACGATTGCTGCAATAAACATAAACAAGAATATTATACTTTGTATTTCACTTAATTCCCTCTCCGTATGGGTGCTTGCAAAAAGGGCTGCAAATATACTTATTATTTTGATTGCTAAAACATTAAATGAAAAAAAATTACAAAGACTTTTAAAGGGCATATTAGGGCAGGTAATTGTCTTAAAAACTTCGTTCTTTTGTAAATGCAAATACAGCTAAAAGTCCCCACGAACTTATGAGAAATAAGCCACCAATAGGGGTGATTGGACCTAAAAATTTGAGTGAAAGCCCTAAAACGCCTTGTAATGATAGTAAGTATATGCTTACTGAAAATAAAATAATGCCAA
>CAYZUZ010000322.1:0-2089 GCA_964481795.1 uncultured Cryomorphaceae bacterium | reverse complement strand
TGTTGTTGTCTTGTGTGCCACCATATACATGGTAAAAGGGATACTGATCATCAATGGCTATTTTGTAAAATTGGGTTACGGGCAAATTGGCCACATAGCGCCAGGTTTTTGTTAGATCAAAGGTTTCATACAAGCCTCCATCGGTGCCTATGAGCAAATAATTGGGGTCGTTGGCTTTGAAGGCAATGGCATGATTGTCAACGTGTTTGTTGGTTTCGTTCATTTTGCGGAAGCTTTTTCCTCCATCGTCGGATATTTGCATCATAAAGTCAACCAGATAAATGCGGTCAAATTGATGCGGACAGGCATAGAGCTCTTGATAGTAATGTGGTCCGGTAGCACCTGATACAGCGTCCGACATTTTGACAAAACTTTCACCTTTATTGGCACTGCGATATACGCCTCCGGTTCTTCGATCTTGCTCTATCGCAGCATAGATTACATCTGGGTTTTGGGGCGAAAGGGCCAAACCTATTTTGCCCAGGTTGCCCTTGGGTAGGCCTACTTCCAGTTTACGCCAATTGCGTCCGCCATCGGTAGATTTGTGCACCCCTGAGCCAGGCCCACCACCCAGATAGCCTGCCACTGTGCGATGACGCTGCCAAGTGGCTGCGTACAATACATCAGAATTGCGAGGGTCTATCACCAAATCGGTAGCGCCTACCCATTCCTCATCGCCTAGGGTTCGGGTCCAGGTTTTTCCGCCATCTTCGCTTCTATAAATTCCGCGTTCTCCACCTTTGCTCCAAAGGGGTCCTTGCGAGGCTACCCACATCAGGTTGGAGTTTGTAGGGTGAATCACTATTTTTGATAAGTGTTCAGATTTTGCTAAACCCATATGGGTCCAGGTTTCGCCTCCATTGTCTGATTTATAAATACCATCGCCCCAAGCTACGTGTCTGCCTCCTACATTTTCGCCCGTACCTACCCAAACTATCTCAGGATTTTGCGGATCCAAGGCCATACAGCCTATCGAAAAACTCTTTTGTCCATCAAAAATAGGCTTCCAAGTAGTGCCTGAGTTTTCAGTTTTCCATACACCACCTGAGCCCACGGCTACATACCAAATATTTTCATTTTTTGGATGGATGAGCACATCGGCTATGCGGCCCGACATAAAAGCAGGGCCTATGCTTCTGAATTTTAAGCCTTCAAAAGGGTGGTTAGACTCTTCATTTTTAGGAGTTTGTGTTTTTTTTTGAGCTACAAGAGCAAGCGAAAAAAGCATGAAAAATGCAGTGAATGCGCTTACAAGAATTCTGTTCTTCATTGTATTCTTATGGTTTAAAGGGCTAAAGTAAGAGAGAAAGTGGGTCAAATACAATTCAATTTTTTATGCGCAAACGCAATGCTTGCTTTTTTATGAGCCATGTATTATCCGTTGGGAGTGCGGTTTTTTGTATCATTTTAAATCTTGGATGCATTTTGTCCAAGTTCCAGTAGAATTATAAAAATCCTCTTGTACTGCATAGCAAAAATCCAAACAACAACCTGATTTGCAAATCATTGATTTCTTAATATTAGACTGTTAATTATATGAAAGTTTTACTTAGATTTGTATAACAATTTTATAATGAATAAGCTATGGTAAACACTTTTTTAAAATTAGGCGCATTACTTCTGCTGCTATGTTTAGCTAGTTGCAATAAAAAAGAAGAACCAACAAACGACAACCCCTATGCTTCTTTTAGAAGCTATTTTAACTGCTACATCAATGGGGAGTACTTTGAAAGTAAAGGCAAATTTGGTTGCCACAAAAATAGGGTTACTTATTACCTAGATGACTATTTTAACGATAAAGCGGGATTCTTTCAAACAAGCGGTAGAAATTGCATAGCAGAACTGAATGAACCCATAGTTGTAGGATTTTCTATGGGTGAACTATTGGAATCTGGAACCATTGACCTATTTGCGGATGAAAGAGTAAGAAATGTATATGTAGATGGTGTTTATGATAGTATTATTAAAGATAGAATTTATTACAATCAAGTTACTTCCGGCCAATTGCATATAGTGAAATTGGTGCCTCATGTGCCTGGTAAAATTGGTGGCACAGGTGTAGTAATAGGAACATTTGAATTTATTCTTC
>CAYZUZ010000321.1:0-2095 GCA_964481795.1 uncultured Cryomorphaceae bacterium | reverse complement strand
CAAAATTACCTATGAATATTTTTTTGCCATATCGAGCCGAAATAAAATCTGGTAATGTGGTGATTCTTTGAGCTTTGCAAATACGTATCATTTTGCGAAGCACAAACCAAAACAGCAAGGCCATAAGGCTAGGACCTAGATAAATGGCTAAAAAATCCATGTTGCCAGTAGAGGCTCTACCTACACTGCCGTAAAACGTCCATGCTGAGCAATAAACGGCCAAGCTCAATGCATAAATATAAGGGTTGTTGAAGAGTTTACTGCGCGGATTGAGCTTGTTTTCAGTGAATTGAGCCACCAAAAACAGTAAAAGCAAATAGCCTAGTGATATCCCAAAAGCAGCAGCTAAACTCATTCTTCTTGTTTGATGTTTTTACTTTTATTTACTAAATATCTTGTGACCCAAATGAGCAAAAACCAGCTTCCAAAAATCACATAAGGAAAACTTACTTTGCCTTGCCCGTAGTAAGTGCTGAGCATAGGATAATTCCAAAACAAAGCATACAAGGCAAATAACAGCGCTACGATTCCAAATATTTTTTTAGGCTTATCCATAAGATATGTGAGATTGATTGCAGAAAAGTAAGGGTAAAAAACCGAAAGGCCAATAGCCTCTCGGTTTTTAAAGATAGGGTTAGGTGGATGATTGCGGATTAGTGATCATGAGCTGTGCCAGCACCACGAGGTATGCGAATATCCTCTACCAATTCTTGAATATGAGTAGGAGGGGCCGGTGTAAAACGACTCACGGCAAAGGCAACCAAAAAATTAAACAACATTCCTAATGTGCCTATACCCTCAGGCGATATACCAAACCACCAGTTTTCAGGTGTATTGGAAGCGGGATTGAGAAATTTGAAGTAAATGATATATCCTAAGGTAAACAACAAGCCCACGATCATGCCTGCTATGGCTCCTTCTTTGTTCATTCTTTTACTAAAAATACCCATGATGATAATAGGAAAGAAAGAACTAGCGGCCAAGCCAAAAGCAAATGCTACTACTTGAGCTACAAACCCTGGAGGGTTGATACCAAAGTATCCCGCCACAATTACAGCAAAAACAGCTGCTAATCTTGCATAAATCAATTCGTTTTTTTCGCTGATATTAGGTGCAAGCGCATTTTTTAATAAATCGCGGCTTATAGCTGTAGATATAACCAAAAGCAAACCTGCGGCTGTAGATAAGGCAGCAGCCAAACCACCGGCAGCTACCAGAGCGATAACCCAATTGGGCAAACCAGCTATTTCCGGATTGGCAAGCACCATGATGTCTTTGTCCATAGTAAGTTCATTTTTCGAAGGATCGCTGTGATACAATACTTTACCGTCGCCATCTTTATCTTCTATGTTTACCAAGCCTGTTTTTTTCCAATTTTCTATCCAGCTAGGCAAAGCGCTTATCTCCTTGCCATTGATGTTATTTACCATGTTATAAATACCAAAAGCACCTAAAGCCGGAGCCGTAGTGTACAAAATAGCGATAAAAGCCAAGGCGTATCCAGCCGATTTGCGAGCATCGCGCACTTTGGGTACGGTAAAAAATCGCACAATAACGTGGGGCAAACCTGCTGTGCCCACCATTAGGGCTGCTGTAATAAAGAAAATATCAATCGTACTCTTAGATCCATTGGTGTAGGCATTAAAACCGAGGTCGGTAAGCAGGCCATCCACTTTATCGAGCAAATAAGTGCCATCGCTTACAGTACTGCCAAATCCCAATTGAGGGATGGGGTTGCCTGTCAATTGCAAACTGATAAATATGGCAGGAACCATATAGGCAAAAATCAACACGCAATACTGCGCTACTTGTGTATAGGTAATCCCTTTCATGCCGCCTAATACAGCATAAAATAGTACAATGATCATTCCTATGATAACCCCTGTATTGATATCTACCTCCAAAAAACGAGAGAAAACGATACCAACACCTCGCATTTGCCCGGCAACGTAGGTAAATGAAATGAAAATAGCAGCTACAACTGCCACTAGACGAGCTGTTTGTGAATAATAACGGTCGCCTACAAAATCAGGAACGGTGAACTTCCCGAATTTTCTTAGGTAGGGAGCAAGCAAAAGAGCAAGTAGCACATAGC
>CAYZUZ010000320.1:0-2097 GCA_964481795.1 uncultured Cryomorphaceae bacterium | reverse complement strand
GGCATCATGTAGGTATTGGGTAGGTACAAATTCATAAAAAATACCGTAATCTAAGAGCAAAAGCAATTCGTTGGAATGGCGCTGATCCTGAAAGCCAAAAAAGCCTTCGGAAGCATTGTAGGTCTCTAAATAGTTGACTTTTGGATTGGGGTAGAGTTTTTGAAACTGAGCCTTGTAGGGGTCAAAGTTGACCCCACCATGCATATACAGCTCCATCTCAGGCCAAACTTCGTTCATATTGGATTTGCCTGTGATTTCTAGTATTTTATTAGCCAATACATTCATCCATGAAGGCACACCGGCTATACTCGTTACATTTTCATTGATGGTGGCTTGAGCTATTTTTTCTATTTTTGATTCCCACTCGCCCAGCAAAGCAATTTCATTGGCTGGGGTGCTTTGCCATTGTACCCAAGTAGGAAAGTTTTTGATCAATATGGCCGATAAATCTCCGTAATAACTTCCATTTCCCCCTTGTATCATTTCGGTACTGCCCCCCAACCGAAGGCTAAGACCACGAAAAAGCTGTGAATCGGGGTACATTTCAAAATATACCGAGAGCATATCTCTGCCGGCATTGAAGTGACACTCTTCCAAGGCTTCTGTGCTTACGGGTATAAACTTGCTTTTGGCATTGGTAGTGCCTGATGATTTTGCAAAAAATTTAATCTCACCCGGCCACATGATATCTTCTTCACCTCGCTTGAGGCGTTCTATCTCCGGTTCTATTTCTTCATAAGTGTGTAAGGGTATTCTGTTTTTAAAATCGTTGTAATTGCGTATAGATTCAAAGTCATAGCGCTTGCCCCACTCTGTATCCGAGGCTATTTCAAGCAATTCAGACAATACCTTTTCTTGAACCTCTACGGGATTTTTTCTAAAAAAATCAACGCGATCTATGCGCGAATTGAGATTCCATTTCAATAAATTATTGATGATACCTTTAATCATGTTTGGGCCTTACTTTAGGGCTTGTAAAGTTATTAAAATTTAATGCAATGCAATACACAGGATATTTAAATAAAATGGCAATACATCATGATGCTGTTTTGCAATATTACCTTAATTTGGAGAATGATTTACTACACATGAATAAGTTGATTGGCAACACATTAACCATTTCCTATCAAAATTATATGCAATGTTTTTGTGGCAAGAAGGTAGATAAAGTGTTTCGACAAAATTTTTGCTACAGCTGTTTTTACACATTGCCTCAGGCTTCAGATGCGATTATGAAGCCCGAATTGAGCCAAGCGCATTTGGGAATAGAAGAGCGTGATTTGCAATGGGAAAAAAGTTATCAATTACAACCTCATGTGGTGTATTTAGCTTATTCTGGCGGCATTAAGGTGGGCGTAACTCGCAGTAGCCAAAAACTAACCCGATGGGCCGATCAAGGTGCTGATGCTGCCATAATACTAGCCGATACCCCTCATCGGCAGTTGGCAGGTATGATAGAGGTAGCCTTAAAAAATTATTTGAGCGACAAAACAAACTGGCGCAATATGCTCATAAGCAATGAGGTAAACGAAGATTTAACACAAGCCAAGAAGCAAGCAGTAGATTGGGTACCTCAAGAGCTTGCACAATTTTTAAGCCCCGATGATGAAATATTCAAAATGAACTTCCCTACCACAGTATTGCCCAAAAAAGTGCAATCCGTAAGTTTAGAAAAAGAAAAGAGCTTTACAGGTGTGCTCACAGGCATCAAAGGTCAATATTTGATTTTTGAATCAGGTGCTGTGCTCAATGTGCGTTCGCAAACGGGCAAAGCTGTTTCAATAGAATGGGTTTAAATTAACCAACAGTTTTAAACCAAATGTATTTATATGTATATAATCGTTACTTTAGCGTGTATTAAACAAAAAAACTTTTTATGAAAACGCTTCAGCATATAATAAGTAGCTCCCTGCTGTTTGAACCCTTTTCTATTCGACCAGATGTGATTTTTGCATTCGGAAATAAATCTTATTTTACAGATAATGAATTTTGGCAACATTTGCAGGTGCAGTATCCCCATTCTATACGTGTAGGATGCTCTACATCAGGTGAAATAGCCAATACGCATGTGTCAGATGACAAACTGGTACTCACTGC